>DASZZU010000196.1:0-11789 GCA_035544855.1 Gemmatimonadaceae bacterium
GACTTATACTCGACTCCTTGGAGGGTGCGTCGTCATGCCAACACCTTTTTTGAGTTCTGAAGAGTACGACGAGAGAGCACATCAACTGTACAACGAAGGACAGTATGACGAAGCTCTGGACGTACTTAGAGAGGGACTCGGCCTCTACCCGAATTCGGTGGAGCTCCACATTGGAGTTGGCTACGCACACCATGCCCGCGAGGAATACGCCTGGGCGCGTCGGAGCTTCGAGGAAGCACTCGTTCTCGATCCGGACCACGAGGACGCACTAGCCGGCTTCGGCGAGACCCTGCTCAAGTTCGGCCAGCAGGAGCAGGCGTTGCGCAGCTTCCGTCATACCTTGGAATTGGGATACCAGGATGACGTGGAGCTGATGCTCCAGATCGGGCGCGCGCTTTTCCGCGAAGGGCTGATCGACGAATCCAAGCAGTTTTTCGAGATCGCCGCTCAGCAAACTCCCGATGCGGCGGAAGCCGTGTCGTGCATCGGCTATGCGGAGCACAGGCTCGGTAATGATGAAAATGCGATCTCGACGCTCAGACGTGCGTTGCAGATGGATCCTGATCACACCGAGGCGCGCATCTACCTCGGCAACATCTTCTATGATCGCGGCGACTATGAGGCAGCGCTCTATCACCTCGATCGCTCGACTCCCGACGATCACTGGGACGAGCTCGGGATCTGGAGACTGATCGAGCTGAAGAAGATGATCTATCGCCTGCGCGACAACGATCCCGAAATCCGTCCGTGGGAGGACAGGCTTCGCGATCTCTCGGGCGAGCTCGACGACATCGATGAGATGCTCGCCGAGATCGAGGCGAAGCACATGGACGCCGCGCAGACGGAGGCAAAGGGGCAGCTCGAGCTGTTCGGCGCGCTCCTTTCCAGCTTCGCCGACGTCAAAGCGACGCCCGAATCTCACCGCATCAAGCTCGACGACGGAAATACCTTCGAAGGAACCTGGGAGGAGATCGTCGACAAGATGCGCGATGCAAATTGCCTCAAGGAGACTCCAAAGCCGGAGCAGGATGCAGAGAGCTTCATTCGTCGTAGTGCGAATGCCGGGCTTTTGCGCATCCTAAGGTGAGCCCGCAAAACTCCCAGGCGGCGCTCACCGCTCTGAACGGGGTCCGCCCCGTACTCACTCACTTCGAGACTTCACGCGCGGCCGAAGATCTCGCCGCGGACATCATCGATCTCTGGATCGGCGCCGAGACATCATTGCAGGCGCTGGTCGGCAACTCGTCGCTTACCGGCCAGCAGTTGGTCCGCGCCGCGCGGCAGGCCGAGCTGATCACGCTCGACCAGGCGCATTCGCTTCTCGAGTTTCTCGCCGCGCGCGACCGCGCGAATCGCACCAGCTATAAGCCAACACAGGCGGATGGCGACGCCGCGCTCGAGGGATTCAGAGCGCTGGAGTCCGCGCTCACGGGGAAGGCGCCGGTAAAACCATCGACGCCGTCGAGCCCGCTCCAGGCTGTCCACACGCCGCGCGCCTCGCAACAACAGCAACACCAGTCTTCCCCTCATCCGCAGCCTCCTCCATCGCCATATGCGCCACCATCCGCGGGTGGGGGCTATAGACAACCTCCCACCTACACCGGGAGAAAAATGTCTGGCCCTCCGACAATCGAGCAGCCACCTCCGGGCTCATTCACGCCAGCCGGCGGCAGCGGAGCGGTAGGTGGAGGTTTGGGGCGCAGTCACGTCGAGCACGCGCTCGCCGCGGCGCAGTCGCGAAGTCGCTGGCCGAAGGTGTCGCTGCCGGTTCTGATCGGCGTAGCGGTGGTTCTCGTTTTCATCGTCGGGATCTGGTTCGCGTTCAGAGGCGGGTCGAGCAGCGACGGTTTGACCGCTGGAATCGACGCGATGAAGAACGGACAGCGGGAGAGGGCGCGCGGTGAATTTGCGAAAGCGGTGAAGGACGACCCGAACGCCCCGACGCCGCACGTATTTCTCGCTCGAATCTCGCGCGACGAGGGAGATCTCGCCTCCGCCCGCGCGCAGCTCGACACCGCTCTGCGTCTCGACCCAAAAAACCAGATCGCGTTGCGCGAGATGGGACTCGTCCTCTTCGCGAGCAAACAGTACGATCTCGCGCGCAGGTTCTTCGTGCGCGCCGTCCAGGCCAACCCACAGGATCGCGCGGCGCAGGGCTACCTTGGCTGCGCACTGATGCGGCTGGGTCGCGTGCAGGAAGGAACGAACTTCATCAACAAAGCTGGCAACGGTTCCTGGACGTCATGCCTCCAGCCTCTGAGCTCAACCGCCCCCCCGCCCTTGTGATCGAATTCAGGAAGGTCGGGAAGACTTACAGATCACTCCTCGGCAACTCGGTAAAAGCGGTCGAGGAGTTTTCGTTGCAGGTGGTTGAAGGCGAGATACTTGGTATCGCCGGGCCGAACGGGGCGGGCAAGACGACTCTCATCGCGATGATGCTGGGCTATCTCCGGCCGACTACGGGAACGGTCGAGATCAACGGGCTCCCCGCGCGCACCTACGTCGAGCGCAACGGCATCGGGTATCTGTCTGAGCTGATCGCCATCCACCCGAAGTGGCGGGCGGATACGGCGCTCGTCCGGTACGCGACACTGGCGGGAATTCCTGATGCCGAAATTCCGTCCCGGGTAAATGAAGTGATAGACCGGCTCGGCCTCGCCGAGCACCGCGACAAGAAAGTAAAGGCGCTGTCGAAGGGAAATCTGCAGCGACTGGGTCTCGCGCAGGCGCTGCTGCGGGACGACCAGATCCTCGTCCTCGACGAGCCGACTCACGGGCTCGATCCCATCTGGACTCAGCGCTTCCGGGACATCGTCACGGACCTGCGGCGCCCGGATCGAACGATTCTCATCGCTTCACACAATCTCGATGAGCTCCAGCGTCTCGCCGACCGTGTCGCGATCATCGATCACGGTCGACTCCAGCGGGTGGTGAGCACGGGTTATGAACAAAACGCACCGACGGCGACGCGCTTTCGGCTGATGCTCGCGGGCGGGTTCGACCGAATCCGCGAATCGTTCCCGCTCGCTGAAAGCGCAGGCAGGGGTGAGTACGACGTGACAGTGAGAAGCATTCAGGAGCTGAATACGGCGCTCGCCGATCTCATCAGTAGGGGAGCGCTGGTGGCGAGCGTAGTTCCCGAGCGCTCGGTGCTCGAGCAGCAATTCAGGGAAGCCGTGGGAGAATCCCAATGAGCCGCGGGCGACTGGGCAAGTACTCTCTCTGGCAGTTTCGCGATTTCGCGATCGATCGCGGCATTGCGATCCTGATAATCGGTCTTTTGTGGGGGTACACTCTGATCCAGCCGTTGCGTCTGGCGATGGGTCCGGCTTTCTCGATGAAACCTTCTTCGCCTACCTGGCCACTCTTGATCACGGTCGCCTCCTCGGTCGTCTGGCTGTCGGTGCTCATTGCTGTGAACGGGATCGTCTCGACAGACAGGAAAATGGGCTACTACCGCTTTCTATTCTCCAAGCCGGTGAGCGTCGTCGCGTACTACGCGCAGCTCTTCCTCGTGTACATGGTGGGCGTCGTTGCCACGATGCTCGTTCTATCCGGCATCCTGCACTGGATAGTTCCGGACTTCAGCATAGTGAATTTTCTCCTCTACACCGCGCTCATTTTCGTGGCGATGGGTGGAATCGGATTTTTTATCTCGGTAGCGACTCGTTACGACTGGGTCACCCTCGCGGCGGTGTGGCTGGGGTCGCGCGCGCTCCGTGAGTTTTATGGCGCGAAGCCGGGGCTGCCGGGAAAGCTCGTTCAACTGCTTCCCCCGGTTCACAAGCTCAACGATGTCGCAAACGGCATGATCTCGAATGGCAGCGCACTTACGAGCGATGTGATCTGGCTGCTTGGCTACGGCGCGGTGTTTTTCGTCCTCGGGCTTCTGCTCCTGCGTCAGAGATCGCTCGCAGACTAGCGAGACTGCTCGCCAAACCATCTCGCTCGCGTAATGGATCCGAACAGCGTTCATAGAACAGTGCTCCCGAACGGGCTGGCCGTTCTCGTCCAGCAGGACAGGTCGACTCCCGTCGTCGCAATCGTGACGTACGTGAAGGCCGGATACTTCGACGAGACGGACGACCAGCAAGGGCTCTCTCACGCCCTCGAGCACATGTTCTTCAAGGGAACGAAGAAGCGCGGCGTCGGCGACATCGCGAAAGAGACGAAGGCGAGCGGCGGCTTCCTCAACGCGCACACCATTTACGACAACACCACGTACTACACGGTGCTGCCGTCGTCGGGATTCGCCCAGGGACTCGACATACAGGCCGATGCGTACGCGAACTCGGTGATCGACTCCGAGGAGCTGGCGAAGGAAATGGAAGTCATCATCCAGGAAGCGAAGCGGAAATCGGATAGTCCCTCCGCGGTTGCGACCGAGACTTTGTACGAGCTGCTCCACGATGCTCACCGAATGAGGCGGTGGCGGATCGGCAGAGAGCCTGGCCTCCGATCGTTCACGCGCGACAAGATGAACGGGTTCTACCGCAACTTTTATCGCCCGGGAAATACGATCCTCAGCATCTCGGGCGATGTGGACCCCGCCGACGTGCTGCGGCGCGTCACCGATCTTTACGGCGGTCTCGAGAGCGCCGCGCCGGTGCGGAATCCCGGCCCGCCCGAGCCGGAGCACGAGGGCTTTCGCTATCGCGAGCTCGCCGGCGACATCGCGCAGAGCCAGCTCGTGCTCGGATGGAGAACGCCGGGTGCTCTCGATCCGAACACGGCGGTCCTCGACGTCGCCGCATCGATTCTCGCGACTGGACGTGCGTCGCGGTTGTACCGCTCCGTGCGCGAGAAAAAGCTCGCGTCTTCAGTGACCGCGTACGACTACACGCCAACAGAGCTCGGCGTGTTCGTCGTACACGCGGAGACGGAGCCGGAGATCACCGCGGAGGCAGCGGGTGTGATCTGGGATCAGCTGCACCAGCTGCGAGTCGGAGCGCTCGAGGAGCACGAGCTCACGCGCGTGCTCCGCATCTTCGAGGCACGGTGGGTCAGGCGCCTGGAGACTGCTGAGGGGCGCGCCAACCATCTGGCCGAGTGGGAGGCGCTTGGTGGTTGGCGCATGGGGGAGGAATACTTCGAGCGGTTCATGTCCGCATCAGCGGATGATGTGCAGCGAGTCACGCGAAAGTATCTCGCCGAGGAGAGGGCGGCGGCTCTGATCTATCGTCCTGAGAGCTCACCGGTCGTCGCGCAGGACGCCGCGGACATGCAGCGTATTCTGAGCGCCGGTCGCTCCGACCGGCTCGCATCGATCCCGCCGCGCACTGTGCCCGCGACGCCCGAGAAGAAGGAGAACAGTGTCGAATTCAAGGGGGAAGAGGCCGGCGTTTCCGTTTTTCGTACGGCACAAGGAATTCCGGTTCTCGTCCGAAGAAAGGTTGGCACACCTATGGCCAACATTGGCGTCTACATCGTCGGTGGCGCTGTCGAGGAGGAGGAGAATGAAGCGGGTCTCACTCTCCTCGCCGCGCGCACGATGCTCAAGGGGACCACCACTCGTACGGCGGCGCAAATCGCCGAAGGCGCAGAAATGCTCGGCGGGACGATCTCGGCGAGTGCGGGCAGTGACAGCTTTGGCTGGTCTTTCTCCGTGCCCAAAGCACGCCTCGCCGAAGCGCTGGAGTTGCTGGCAGATGTGATTCAGCGGCCGACGATTCCCGAAGATTCGTTCGAGACCGAAAGGACTGTCGCTCTCTCCAACGTCGCGATGCTGCGGGACGACATGTACCGCTACCCGATGCGCCTGGCGAGCTCGGTCGCATTCGGAGGACATCCGTACGGGCGGCCTACTATGGGAACCGAGGACTCGCTGCGAGCGATTTCGGCGGAGCAGGCCCGAGAGTGGCACCGGTCGCGCGTTCTCGAGTCCGCCGCGGTCATTGGAATTGTTGCCGACGTGGATGTCAAAGAGGTGGCTGATCTCGTCGCGCGGGAATTCAGCGCTCTGGAGCCGAAAAAAAGTCCGAAGGTCGGGAAGCCGCGTTGGCCGAAGACTGTGAAGATCGCGGCGGAGTCGCGCGACAAGTCGCAAACAGCGATCGCTTTGGTGTTTCCGGCGCCGTCGCGCACTGACGATTCGCGCTTCGCAGCCGCTCTCATCGGGACGGTCGCCAGCGGACTTGGCGGCCGCTTCTTCGACGAGCTGCGCGACCGCCAATCTCTCGCCTACACCGTGCACGCAGGGGTGAGCGAGAAGAGGATGGCGGGAATATTCGCGTCCTACATTGCGACGTCGCCGGAAAAGGAAGAGATCGCGCGGAACGGACTACTCGCTGAGTTCGCCAAGCTGCGGGAGGCGCCCGTCGGCGAGGACGAGCTGTCGCGTGCCAAACAGTACACGATCGGGACGCACGCGATCGCCCAGGAGCTCGGCGCTTCGCTTCTCGCGGAGATGCTCGACGCGTGGATGTTCGGAGCCGGCTTGCACGAGCTCACCGAGTACGACGCCCGGGTACGGGCCATAACCGCGCAGGAAATGCTCGATGTCGCGCGTCGTTATTTTGATCCAGCGCGGCGGGTGGAAGGCATCGTGCGCGGAGTTGGTCGAACGGTCTAGCTTCTCGGTTCTTTGGGAGCGCGGTGCCTTTGGATCTCTGTTTGGGTCGAGGCGGAGTATCCTCTACGGCCGCTACACTCGCTCGGGCGGAGCCACCCTGCCCGCAAGCGGGCACCCGCGCGCTGCGAGCTCCGCTCTCTGCGGCTGGTCTCCTTGGTCGCTCGTTTTGAAAAGCGGCCTATGAGGACACTCCGCCTCTCCCATGAGAGATCTAGAACGACGCGCTTCCCGAGAACCGTGTCGGCTGCCATTCGCGCACGCGCGCACAAAGGACATTAGAAGCCGCGCAATATTACAGACGCGCGAAATCAACGAGAACACGGACATCCCACTCGTGCGCGATGAGTAAGTCCGTGCGAAAAGGTGTGCTAGGCGGGTATCGGGCCCGGCCGCCGTGCAAAATTGCGCGCGGGAGGGTCTCCCGGTCCGCGCGCAACCGAGGGTTCGAATAGATGTCAGAGAGGGAAGGAGGGAGGGTGTCCTCTGAGGGAGCGGCCGCAGCCAGCGCCGCTACAAGGCGGCGCGGTGCAGCGAAGCTGCAGGCGAGAGCTCCCGAAGAGGACATCCTCCCGACTGACCTGCGCGACAATCCCCAAGAAACTACTGCGCGCTAGACCGTAATCCCTTCTCCGCGCGCAAGATCGCGGCGGTAGCCGGCCGGAGACGACCGCCGGGTGCACGCAGACCGCGCACGGTGTAATAGTCCCCGGCTTCGTATACGACGAGCCCCTTGATCGGCGCCTCCGCCGTCGCCCAGGCGAGCACGTCCGAGATCGCGCGCTCCTGATTCTGCTCGCCGTGGACCAGAGGATATCCACCAGCCGCGAATACCCAGTGCTCTTTCGGGTTGGGGTACAGTCTCATCCATCGCTGCGCCACTCGAAGATGCGTGTCCAGAGATCTGGCGCCATCGAATCCGGCGAGGAGCGAAAAGCCCACCACATCGATCGGCGACCCACGTCGCGCCGCCCACGCGTATAGCGTGCTGTCGCGAGTGCCGTAGCTGCTGATTGGCACCGCGACCTTGATGCGTGGATAGATGTAGTGCGCCACCCGCGCCGCACGCGTGAAGTAATCGATCCAGTACTGCGGAGTCTGGTCCCCGAGGACACGCGTCCCTTCCTCCAGCGGATCCACGGCTGGAATGAGATAATCCGGTTTGAGGCGCCTTGCGATCCGGTCGATGTCCTTGATACGCGCAACCGTATAAGCCTCGCGCGACTGCTTGATCTCCTTGTCGCCTTTCTTCGGGTAGCCCAGCGCGACGATGAGGAGGGTACTGTCAGCGCGAGCTTCTTCGATCGAGCGCGCTAATGAGTCGAGTGCGACACCGCGCGCGGCTTCGGGATCGACGACGATGCTGATCGCACCGACGTTGAGCGTATCCGCGAGCGCGAGATCATACTCGATTGCCAGCGGCGGCGGACCGCTTCTCAAATCGGGAAAGATCTTGAGCCCGATCTTGAAGTCTCCCTCGGGATGCTCCTGGAGCTGGTCCCTCGAGTGCGCCGCGTAGCTCTTGATTCCCTCGTAAGCGCCCGGCATCTCGACTATTACCAGCGCGGTCATCGCGATCGCGGCTCCGGCGAGCGCAACACGCGCAAGTCTGGTGAACCCCCACCGTGCGGGAAGCGACGGAGCAAATATCGGAACCTGCAGGTAAATCGGATTCCAAAGGGCCGGCGCGCCGAAGAACGTGCCGAGCATGCTCGCCTGTGCCGCGTTGAGCGCGAGCCCGAACTCCGCGGGCGAATGTCCGCGGGTAATGACGAACTTCGTCACCGCCACAGTGGCGATGATCACATTGTAAACAAGGAGCGGAAATCCCAGTAGCGGTGTCACGAGCCGGCGGCCAAGAGCGTAGACCGTCTGCAGGACGAAGAGAAGCGAGGTGAACGGCCAGAGCCACGCTACCAGAAGGATCGCGCGTCCGTAGAGAAGCGACTGCGCGGTATAGGCGACGACGAGCGCCGGAACGAGGAGAAGCCCGGCAATGCCGGTGATCGCCTGGAACGCGCGCGGGGTGCGTCGCAGCTGCGCGATTCGCCCCGCCATCAGGATGTCCCATGCAATCATCGCCGCGCAGAGGGCGACGTAGAGGGCCCCGAGCAGCCCGTGCGAGGTCATCGAGCGAAGCTAGACACGTGGTAACGCGCTGGCAAGCACTCACGGCTGCTCGTACTTTTCGCTCGCATGAATCGCCGCGCTCTGATCACTCTTCCCAATACGATTTCGCTGTCGCGTGTGGTGCTCGCGCTCGCGTTCGTGCTCGTGTCGGAACCGTGGGACCGCATCGCGCTGATCGCGGTAGCGGGATTCACCGATATCATCGATGGCTGGCTCGCCCGCCACGAAAAATCGGAGAGCACCGCCGGCGCATTCCTCGATCCGCTCGCTGATCGCATTTTCGTTCTGGTTGCGATTTCGACCTACCTGATAGAGGGCCGGCTCACCACCGGCCAGTATTTCATCTTCCTGACGCGCGACTTAGCCACAGCTGCAGGATTCATAGTCGCCAAAATTATTCCAACGCTCCGTCCCGCGGTGTTCAGGGCGAGGATGTTAGGCAAGATTGTCACCGTCGTGCAGCTGATCACGCTCATTGCGATAATCGTGGTGCCGGAGCTCACCAACGTTCTGGTCATGACCATCGGAATCATCTCCGTCGCATCGATCGCCGACTACACCATCGCGCTCTGGCGCGGCCGGGCGCGTTAGAGACGCGACCCCACGCCTTCATGCACCCGTCGCGCGCTTTCGTCATGCTCGCATTGGGCCTCTCCATCCTGGCGCCCAACGCCGTTCTCGCCCAGCTCGTGACGCAGGCGTTTCAGAGCGAGGCGCGGGTAGACGGCATTTTCGCGCGCAGCGGCGCCGTCGAGGCGGGCTACGGTGTCAGCATCCCCGCGGGGATCTACGTGCGCACAGGACTGGTTGGCGGCGTAGGTTCCGGCCGACACGGCACGGAATCCCGCGCCGATTTCATCTCGCGATTCAGCCTGGATCCCTTCCGGCAGAGCCGCTGGGCGCCGTACGCCGGCGCCGGACTCTCGGGCCGATTCCGACCGCTCGCCGACGGCGGCGCGAAGGCGTACCTCCTCGTTTTTCTCGGCCTCGAGGGTCCGCTGCCGAACGGCCAAATCTCGGGTTGGGTGCCAGCGGTCGAGCTTGGCCTAGGCGGCGGGGCGAGGGTCGGGCTGATCCTCAGGAGAGGCATCAACGGGAGACGGTGAGGTGGAGGAACCCCTATGCGTCTAACTGCAACGGAAGACTGCCTGCCAGGGGCTATCGGCGTGACGGCGTTTTGGCTGCGCGGGCTGGTCTCGAAACGCGTCTAAATGCTGCCCGCAGCCGCTAGCCTGCCCGCACACAGCCCCCCGGCAGGTCGTCTTCAGTTGCAGTTGCAGGCAAAAAAAGGGCGCCTTCCGGCGCCCCTCTCAATCAAACGGCTTTTCTGACCTTGGGCGGCTGAGCGAATCTCTCGCCGAGCACCCTAAGCTCTTCTAGTTCCGACGGCTTGAGCTCGTGGTAGCGCTCCGTCAGGTAACCCATCGTGTTGTCGAACCAATCCTTCTGATCTTCGGGCGCCGAGCCAACCACGCCGCAGCGCATAATCTGCTGGAACAGCTCGTCCCGGGCGTCCTCAAAGGGAGTTGCCGCTCGGATCGGCTCCTTCCTGAATCTGTTTTTCTGAGTATTCATCAATTCGGTTGGAGTAAAACGTCTATGAAATCGTGCTTCATCAATCTACTGATCTTAGACACCATTTCATAGGAGAAAGGTTCATGCCGCCGCGCGTCTCTTGATGAAATCAAGCAGCAATTCCGAGAGATGCTCAGGGTTTTCCTCAGGAACCAGCCGCGCTACGCCGGCGAGTCGCACCAGTCTGGCGTCTGGAATCGCATTGACGAGCCGGTCCGCCAGCTTCGGATCCACCCACTTGTCTTCGTCCCCCCAGATGATGAGCGTGGGCGCGTGGATCTCGCCGTACTCATCCTCGTCGAGGTCGGCGCGATGAACCGAGCTCGCGAGAGTGAGGAGATGATTCGCTCCGTCCTTTCCCACGAATGGGGCCAGATACCGCGCAACCAGCTTCATGGGCATATGCTCGGCATTCGCGACGCTCCCTTTGAGCACGCCCTCGAGGAGAGGAGCGGCTCCCATCACTCCCCGGGTGAGACTGAAGGCGAATCGCGCCGTGCGGCGCTGCATCTGTGTGATGTCCCGGGCAGGAAGCTCATCGAAAGCCGGAGTGTTGATTAGTACGAGCTTTTCGACCCTGTCCGGCCGGTTCGCGGCCAGCTTCATCGCCACATCGCCGCCGAAATCGACTCCGACGATCACGGCGCGTGAGACGCGAAGTACCGTCATCGCCGCATCGAGATACTCAGCCTGGGCCGCGATTCCAAAGTCCGCATCCATCGGACGATCCGACTGTCCATGACCGAGCAGATCGACGGAATACGCCGTGTGCCCCGCGGCGGTTATGGCGGGCGCGATCGCGCGCCAGAGAAAATTGCAGGTGCCGAAGCCATGCAGAAGAATGACGGCGGTTCCACCATGCCCGTACCTTTCAACGTGCATAGCTCCCGGACCGACGGGAGCTCTGAGGACATCAGCTTGCATCTCTATACCCCTCTCTTAGCTTTCGCGTCACAACCGACTCAGCGGTCACCGCAAACAATTCTGATCACGGAAAATGCCCCCTAAAAACGATAGACCGAGCGACAGGAACGTACCCCGCAAGAGTGCCGTCAGGGAGGCCCGCAATGCATCAAGTCGGCCAAAAGCATTCTATTGGCTACTTGGCGCTATCGTGCTCGTTGGGGTTGCTGCGCTCTCTTACGTCGCAATCAAGCCGAAGGGCGGTCCGACAGACGTCATTCAGACTGCGGACACCACCAACGCCGGCCCCTCTCAGGGATATCTGATGGGCAAAGTCGATGCCCCCGTGAAGATTCTCGAGTTTGCCGATTTCGAGTGTCCGTCGTGCGCCGGCTTTTCCGTGGTGACCGAGCCCGACGTGAGGACCCACATCATCGATACTGGACTGGCCAACATTACTTACTTCGATTTTCCCCTGACCCAGCATCGCAATACTCTTGCTGCCTCGAACGCCGCTGCATGCGCGGACGAACAGGGCAAGTTCTGGCCGATGCACGACCATCTCTTCCAGACGCAGGATGAATGGAACGGCGAGGCGACCGACAGCCCGAAG
>DASZZU010000197.1:0-11655 GCA_035544855.1 Gemmatimonadaceae bacterium
CGGGTCCGGCTACGGCAGCCATGATCCCAAGAATCGCCACGACGGCGATGAGCTCGATTACGGAAAATCCAAATCGGGAATTTTTGTGACTAGTCGAACTCATCCGCATGTCCATTTCCCGCTTAAGGGAGTGTTCGAGGATGGAACCCAGCAACACTCCCGGTGGAATGCCTTTCTATAGAGAGATGGACGAATACGGTGCTGGCCGGTCACCCCAAATGGACGCCAAATGTGAGTTAAGCCTCAAAAAAGCGCCTTAACCAGCCAGACCCTAGCTCAGCAGTTCTATCGCGGCCAGGGTCTCCGAATTCTCGCGCCGTTCACTGTTTCGAGTCTACGGAGATCGGTAGAATCTCGACCCCCTTGCCGGCGAATTGGTCGAAGTCCTCGGTGAGCAGTGAACTCGGGAGCCGTATCGCCGACCTGCGGCGAATTTTGCAGTTGTGTACTCGTCATCGCGGAAACCTAACCAGCCTGAGGTGCGGATGGAGGCAGAAGCAAAAGCAGCGACCAAAAAGCTTACCGTACGCTGCCAGTTCTGCGATACCTGGAACAGAATTGACGCCGGCAAGGTCACCGACGGTCCAAAATGTGGAAAGTGTGGCAAGCCGATTCTGCTCGAGCGCCCGATCCTGCTGAACGATGACACCTTCACGCGCACCATCACCGAAAGCGATGTCCCTGTGGCCGTAGATTTCTACGCCGATTGGTGCGGGCCCTGCCGGATGATGGCTCCCGCCGTTGATGCGCTCGCCGCTCATGTTCAGGGGAAGGCGCTCGTGGGCAAGCTCAACACGGACCATTCCTCCAGGATCGCGGGAGGCTTTGGCATCCGCGGCATCCCGACAACCATCGTCTTCGACCACGGAAAGGAAGTCGCTCGTCAATCCGGCGCTCTTCCACTCGAGGGCCTGAAACAGCTCCTCGCAAAGGCGGGCGTAGCTGTCTAACTAACCGGCTCGGTACCGTTCCTCAGGAAAGCGTCGGGCCTTTGAGCACCGCTTCCACCGCCGCCGTCAGCTCCTGCCCCGAGAAAGGCTTGTTCAGGAAGTTCGCGCCCAAGGGCACAGAGGTTCTCGAATCCTGATCCGCGTAACCGGACATGAAAAGCGCACGCAAGCCGGGCCGGATCGGAGCAATGGCCTGAACTACCTCCGGGCCGCGCAACCCAGGCATATACATGTCGGTGAGGACGACATCGATTTTGCCGGTGTGCTCCTTTGCGATCCGCAGCGCGGCTTCACCGTTCTCCGCCTCGATCACATTGTACTTCGCTCGGCGAAGGATCTTCACGACGATGGCGCGGACTGACTGTTCGTCATCCACGAGAAGAATGGTTACCGGATCAGTTGCATCGTTTACGGCGGTCATCGAGTATTGGCTCTCAGTTAGTTGGCACCGGTGCTATCTATGGAGCGTACAGGGATCGAACCTGCGACCTCCTGGTTGCAAACCAGGCGCTCTCCCAGCTGAGCTAACGCCCCTCAACGCGAAATATAGGGACACACACGCCGCCCCGACAACGCGCTATTCGTGCGCCGGCAGAGGCTCCATCGTGCGCGGGTCGACAGGCACCTGCACTTCATCACGATACGGCGACGTCATGAGCAGGACGCGCATCCGCGGGAATGCATCCATGAACGAGAGATAGCAAAAGCCCCATATGCCCAGCAGACCAACAGCGACGCCCAGCTCCCAGATGCCGAGCGGGATGTTGCCAACCACGCCGTAGATCGAAGGATAAACCTCGAGGTAACGGTGCATCCATAGTCCAAACACCGTCGACATCGCGAGGAGCACCATCGTTGGGAGGAACACTTTCGCCGCGCGTGAGAGCAAGCCGAAGAAAGGAAGGACGAACATCAGACCAACGGTGACCAGCGTTGGAATCCGCCAACCTTCGATCAGACGCAGCCGCATCCAGTGGGTCTCTTCCCCGAGGTTGCCGTACCAGATCACCAGATACTGTCCGAAAGTGAGATAGCCCCAGAACGCCGTGAACGCGAAACAAAGTTTGCCGAGATCGTGGAAGTGCTTGTCCTGGATCAGATCGTAGCGGGCCAGGAATCTGCGCCATGCCATGACGATGATCGTCCAGCTCGCCAGCGAAGCGACCCACGCTCCCATGAAGAACCACCAGCCGTACATCGTGCTCTGGAAATACGGATCGAGCGACATCGAGAGATCCCACGAAAGCACGATCCATCCGAACACGAAGGCGAAGCCAAGGAAAACAGCGAGCTTTCCCTGGAGTGAATGGGTCGAGTGAAGCTCACGCCGCTCGTCGCGGAATCCTCTGCGCATGCGCTCCCGCAACCCACGCGCCCAGTTCGCGCCCGCTTCCGGCAGAATCCCGACATCCAGACGCACCGATGTGTAGATGTACCAGACACTGAGTGAAGTGATGATCAGATAGATCGCAATCACTCGCGTGAAAAAGAAAGGCGGATTCAGGTAAACCGCTTTCTCG
Source organism: Gemmatimonadaceae bacterium (assembly GCA_035544855.1). Classification (GTDB taxonomy): domain Bacteria; phylum Gemmatimonadota; class Gemmatimonadetes; order Gemmatimonadales; family Gemmatimonadaceae; genus UBA4720. The sequence continues at coordinate 2,471 of DASZZU010000197.1, forward strand.
TGGATGGTCGGAGCGCGATTGCTCCACCAGAAAATGTGGTGGCGACCCACGAACAGGATGAGCAGAATGAGGATGAACGCGACCGGGAGAAACGCGACGTAGCCTTCGAGAAAGCGAATGATCGGCCGCGACCATCGCGCAGTAGTGATTCGCTGCACGGCAACGAACATCACGCCGGCCGAGGAGATCGAGGTGAAGTACAGCCAGTTGACGAGGAGCGCTTGCCACACACGATCCGGCTGCACGAACAGGCCGATCACGAAGACAACGAACCCGATTGCCGCGAGAACGATGGATATCGTCTTGAGTCGCGCGGGGGTCGGCCGATCGAGCCCCGCCACGACTTCTTCTCTTGTCGGAACGTGTACGTCGTGCGCGCTCATCGGATCGTTCTCCCGTGTGTACTATCCGCTGTCGCTCTCGCCGAATCCAATCGCGATCTCCCTGCACGGAGCAGGGTGCTATCCGGTGTCCTTCCTGCTTTGAGCGCCGCGCTGTCGGGCAACAAATTGCGCGGCTTGAAGAAAGGAGCCGGCATCGTGGGACCCATTCGCGTCGGGCCGGGCACCTTGTCTCCGGTGACTCCTGGTGGCGCGAGCGGACCAACTTCCACCTGGCGCCCATTTACTCCCTGCAACGCGCGCACGTAGTTCACGACGTCCCAGCGATCCATCTCCTCGATACGGTTGTAGGGAGGCATGAGCCCGCGGCCGTTGCGGATCATCCCGAAGATGTATCCGTCGGTGCGACCCTTGGTCATGTCGGTGGTGAGATTGATGCTGGGCATCCCGAATTTGGTTGCTGGGCCATCGCCCATCGCGCGATCTCCGTGACACACGGAGCAATTGATCTGGAAATATTTTCTTCCGCTCGCGAGCGACGAGTCGCTGACGGGGGTCGGGTTCCGAATTCCCGACATCGAATCGATGGTCGCCGGAAATGCGCCGTATGAAACCTGAAACCCGGCGACGGCGGTGCCGGTGGTCGGGACGGACATTTGCGGATTTCCGCGCGAAGGCGTGAGTGTGTCCTTCACCGGCTCCCAGGTCCAGATCGAAGGCTGTCGCTTGAAGTCGGTAAACCATTCGCAGGCAGTGAGCATGAGCGGAAGTGCGAGAACGAGCGCGCGCTTTCTAGCGTTCAAGTCGCACCTCCACTGCGCCGTGCTCGCGAAGCAGCTCCTCGGCGGTACGCGCTTTATCGGGCGGGCACTCGACCCAGACGCCGTAATCTCCATGGCTGAAACGGGGGTCGTATCCCACCATCATCGTGAGCCGCGGAATGCGCGCGTTGATGAAAAGGCCCACCACGGTCGAAAGGGCGCCGACGAGCACCATCACTTCGAATCCGAAGATGGTGTAAGGCACCCAGGACGCTATCGGCTTGCCGCCGACGACGAGCGGCCAGTAATCCGACGTCCAGATCGCGATCCAGTATCCGAAAGTGACCCCGCACAATCCGCCGATCAGCGTGTATTTCCGGACGGGACTCGGCCCTGGGTCCAGAGCGTGCTCGAGCTCGTGACGCGGTGTTGGAGTAAAAACGTGTATCGCGCCAAGCTTGCCCTTCTTCAACGCTTCGATGGCGCTGACGGCAGCGTCGAGCTCGCGGAAGGCGCCGAGTACTCCGCGCATCAGTCGTGCTCTCCGGGCGTGTCAGGCTCAAAATCGAAGTGCTCGCCCGCCGGGCTGATGCCGCGCGGGTGCTGGGTCCGCAGCCTCGGCGGAACGATCTCCTTCACCTCCGAGATCGCTATCGCCGGCAGCTGCTTGATGAAGAGCAGAAACCACATCGAGAACCAGCCGAAGCTTCCGGCAAGGATGGCGTAATCGACCCAGGTCGGCCGATAGCTCGTCCACTGCCACGGCTCGAACTCGTGTGACAGCGACGGCACCACGATCACGAACCGCTCGAACCACATCCCGATGTTGATCGTGAACGACAGAATGAAAAGCCATATCGCGTTGCGCCGCCACTTCTGCACGAAGAGAGAAAGCGGCAGAACCATGTTGCACGTATAGAGAATCGCCGAGGCCCACCACCACTGACCCCAGATTCGGTTGGCAAAAAAGCTCTGTTCCGCCTCGTTTCCGCTGAACCACGCCACGAACCATTCGTTCATGTACGCACAACCGACCAGGAGCGACGTGAAGAGCGCGAGCTTCGCGGCTGCGTCGAGGTGATTGATCGTCACATAATGCTTGAGGCCGAAAAACTTCCTGAGCGGGATGATGATCGTAAACACCATCCCGATGCCTGAGAAGATTGCGCCCGCGACGAAGTACGGCGGGAAGATCGTGGTGTGCCACCCCGGTGTAAGCGCCATCGCAAAGTCGAAGGACACCACCGAGTGAACCGAAAGCACCAGCGGGGTCGAGAACGCAGCGAGGAAGAGATACGCTCTCGCGAAGTGTCTCCACTCCCGATCCGTGTTGCGCCATCCGAGTGAGAGCACACTGAAGATCCGCTTTCTGATCGGACTGATGTTCTCACGGTCGCGCAGAACAGCGATGTCGGGAATCAACCCGATGTAAAGGAATGTGCTCGAGACCGTGAGGTAGGTGAGGATCGCGAACACATCCCACACCAGCGGGCTTTTGAACTGGGGCCAGATGTAGCGCCAGTTCGGATATGGAATCAGCCAGAAGAACTTCCACGGCCGGCCGAGGTGCAGAATCGGGAAGAGTCCCGCCGTCATCACCGCGAACACCGTCATGGCTTCCGCACAGCGGTAGATCGTAGTGCGGAATCCGGCGCGGAAGAGGTAGAGGATCGCCGAGATCAGCGTACCGGCGTGGCCGATACCGACCCAGAAAACGAAGGTGATGATGTATACGCCCCACATCACCGGCGGGTTGTAGCCCGCCACTCCAAGACCACTGTAGATCTGGTACATCCACGCCGCGATGCCGACGAACAGGACGAACACGGCGACGCCGAGGCCCATGAACCACCCGACCGTCGGATGCAGCGTTCCGACGATCTCGCGATCGACCTGCTCGTAGTCCCTTACCGCGGGAAGCTGAACATCAGCGGTCGCGATGTTCGGACGACGCGGCTCATCGCGCGCTGGCAGTGGCTGACTGAGCGTAGCCATAGTCAGGCCGTCCCTGCAGTCGCAGGAGTGGGATGACTCACTTTCTTCAGGTAGACGACAGCCGTGTAGGTGTTTAGCTCCTCGAAGACGTGGTAAGCTCTCGCGTCTTTTGCCAGCTGCGTCACCGTCCAGTTCGCATCGGCGGCGTCACCGAAGACGATCGCGCGCGAAGGGCACGACGCCGCGCACGCTGTCGTGAACTCATCCGGCTTGAGCTCGCGCTTCTCCGCGGTGGCGCGATTCTCGGCTTCGCGGATTCTCTGCACGCAGAAGCTACACTTCTCCATCACACCCTTGCCGCGCACAGTCACGTCGGGATTGAGCTGCCAGTTCAGCGGCTCCGGGAACGCGTACTGCGACCGCGCCGGCTCCCCGTAACCGAACCAGTTGAAGTAGCGAACCTTGTACGGACAGTTGTTGGAGCAGTAGCGTGTACCGACGCAGCGATTGTAGACCTGCACATTCAATCCGTCGGGCGAATGGTAGGTGGCGTACACCGGACAAACCGGCTCGCATGGCGCGTTGCCGCAGTGCTGACACATCATCGGCACGAAGCGCGTGTCGAAGTCGGCGCCTCCGTCTTCCCCACCCTCGTAGTATCGCTCGATGCGGATCCACGCCATCTCGCGGCTGCGGAGAATGTTGGCGCCGAATCCGGTCCTGTCCGGCAGGATCTTTCCCGTCTGCCAATCCGCACCGACGGTCGGAATGTTGTTCTCGGCATAGCACGCACTCACGCATGCCGCGCATCCGGTGCAGCGCGCGAGATCGACCGTCATCGCCCAACGGCGCTTGGCCATGCCGCCCCAGTGATTCGGATCGTACATGCCCTTGTCGTTCGCGTTGGGATCGCCCTGCTCGCCCTGAGCATCGTTCGCGACCGGAGACCGAAGACCCGGGAGGAATTCGTGTGGCGCCTCACCGGGCATTTCTTCGCCGTGCTCCGCGCCGCCTTCCGTATCATGGCCTGGTCTTCCCGCTTTGAGATCCGCGATTGCGATCGCTTGTCCGATTCCGCGTCCGTGCTGCCGCGCTGACCCTTCCGTCGTAACGATTTGCGCGTAGCCACCCGCTTTAGAGACGTTGGCCTTGGTCGAGACGAACGCGACTCCTCCGGCGCGATCTTCGGCCACCGGCAGAATCTCGAGCGGATTGAATCCCGCTTTCGCGTATCTGCCGGCGTGGGTGTGACCTCTTCCCGTGGCGATCGCGACAGTTTCGCGCTGCGTGCCCGGATAGCGGAGCACCGGGAGCGTCAGACTTCCCGCCGACGTTTGCACCGTTACGAAATCACCGTTCGCCAACCCCATCTTCTCGGCGGTAACGGGATTCATCTCGGCGACCGTCTGCCAGCAAATTTTCGTGACTGGATCGGGAATCTCCTGCAGCCACGGCTTGTTCGCGCCGCGGCCGTCACCAATGAACGGGTGCGCATAAACAACGAGGTACATGTTGCCGCTCGATTGCTCGATCGGCTTCGCTGCACGTACCGGTGGGACAGGTCGCGCTGTCGTCGACTCGCCCAGCGAGCCCGACGCGATCCCGCGCGGCAGTGCGGCAGCGAGTCCCGCGGCGCCTCCCGGGAAGCGGCTGATCAACCAGCTGCGGTAGTCGGCCACAGAATAGCGCGTTGCACTCCCAGGGTCCTTCTTCGCCGCGGCGATCAGCACATCGGAAGTCGCGCGAGTATCGAACACGGGATCCATCGTCGGCTGCTGAAGAGAGATCGTTCCACGAACGGGCTCGGCGTCTCCCCACTGCTCGAGCGAGTGATGATCGGGAAGAATGAGGTCCGCGAGCTCAGAGGTTTCGTCGGGATAACTCGAGAAGCTCACCTTGAAAGGCACCTTCGTCATCGCGGCTGCAAATCCTGCCGACTTTGGAAGAGTGAATGCCGGATTGGCCCCGCGCACCATCAGCAGCGAGACGCCGCCGGAGTTCATGCGCTCGGCGAGAGCACGCAGTTCCGCGGGCGCGGCCATTCGATCGAAGCCCAGGTAACCTTCGTTCGGCTTGATCGTGACGCCGACATTCCCCCGCGACTGATTGAGTGCATTCGCGGCGAGCGCTACTTCCAGACTGTCAGCGCCACCGCCCCCGGCGACAACCATGCTTGGCTTGGTGGCGGCGAACTCGCGGCCAAATGCGTCGAGCACCGAAGCACTGACCCCAGTTGCCTGAGCGACTGCCTCGATCGGAAGTTGGCCCTGGAGCATGCGCACAATCGCCATCTCGCTGCCCGGGCGGCAATCGATCCACTGATCGGCGTTCAGACCTGTGAGCGAGCGGCGCGGGCCTATATAAATAAGCCTCGGGGCGTTTTCATGATCCGCGCGTGCATCGGCGAAATCGAGTTGCTGCGGCACCATCGCGCCCCAGCTGTCGAGGAAATCCGCTCCGATCGAAACGACCAGTCGAGCGGCGCGGAAATCGAGCCGTGGCCACGCGACGCCGTAGCTCTGGCGGTTTGCGGCGATCACAGCGTGGTCGCCGCCCGCATCGTAACTCAGATGAGGGGGCATTCCGAAGCCCGCGAGCCATCCGTCGAGAAAGCCGGGGAAGCTTCCCGACTCGTGCTGATTGATGAATACCGCGCTCCCGGCCCCCCGGCTACGTGTCTCTCCCAATTTCTGCGCGAAGATCTGCAGCGCCTCGTCCCAGCTCACACTCTGGAGTAGTCCGCTGCGCCGAACCATTGGCCCGCGATAGCGGTCGGGATTGTAGAGACCTTGCAGGGCCGCCTGTCCCCGGGCGCACAACGCGCCGCGGTTTACGGGATGGTCCGGATTGCCCTCGAGTTTGATGGTACGTCCGTCACGAGTCTCGGCCATGACACCGCATCCCGCCGAGCACTCGCGGCAGGTCGTCGCGTAATAGGTCGATACGCCTGGTACGGTCTGATCCGGCGAAACCAGATATGGAATGAGCTTCTCGACTGACTCCGAGGAGCATCCCAGCATCGTGGTTGCGGCGGTGCCAACGCCCAGCACCTTGAGAAACTCACGGCGCCGCACTCCATTCGGTGCAGTGCCCAAGGCGGGCGAAGCTTCTTGCTCGGTGCTCATTGTATTAGTAGTGACACGAGCTGCAGTCGTATCTCGCGCGGAAGGGCGGGTTCGACTGTCCGATGTGACAGTTGATGCACCAGCCCATGTTGAGCGACGACGCCTGGTATACCTGCTTCATGTTCTGGATCTGGCCGTGGCACGTCTGACACGTTACGCCTGCGTTCACGTGCCGCATGTGCGGGAAGTGCACGTACTCGGGCAGCTTGTGGATGCGGACCCACGGTACGGGCTGTTTCTTGTTCCAGTATGAGGCGAGCTTCTGAATTTCCGGCTTTCCCGTTGCCACTACGGTGTGGCAGCCCATGCAGGTGCCGACTGCGGGGAGACCTGGATCGAACGATTTGTTCGCGGAGAAGTGGCAGTAGAGGCAGTTCATCTTCAGCGTGTCCACGTGAATCGTGTGGCGGAACGCGACCGGTTGTACCGGGCTGTTCCCTTCCGAAGAAGACGCGCCGCCATATGCAGAGAGCATGGTGGCGAGCGCCGCGATACATACGAACCCCGGCACTGCAAACCATCTGCTTCGCAAGTTCATCCGCGAGTATTCGTGTGAAGGCGAGTTAATCAATCGGCTTTGTGAAGAATTTCACAAGCGAATCGACAGGCGGAAAAATGTCCGGACACGTATAGTGGCGCAAGGTGCGACGTCACTGGTGCAAACCTCCGGCCTTTCCCCTATTGATGCGGTCGATTGTTCGAATTACCTCGATGAAAATCGCGCGCAGCAGCGCCAGCTCGCGCGAGTCCGGCGCGGCGCGGTAAAAAAGCGTGCGCACGCTCCGCATGATGTGCTCGTGGAACCGCGTCTTGAAAAACTCGACGCCGTAGAGCGCACGCTCGGTGTCCTCGAACAGCTGCTCGTATTCTTCCGCTGTCGCGGGCGGCGCATCCTTGCGCGGCGGAGCGAGCGTGCGGGTCGCGTCGGCCGCGGAGAGATGCAGCTCGTAGAGCGCGATCAACACCGCCTGCGCGAGATTGAGCGATGCGTGGCCTGTCGTTGGAATGGTGACCACGATATGTGCTCGATCGAGTATCTCGTTCGGCAAACCCTTGTCTTCCCTGCCGAAAAGAACGGCGACCGGGCCCTCGCGCGCGAAGTCGAGCAGATCGACGCCAGCAAGTCTCGGAGTCGTCACATCCCTTTTCGCGGCTCTTCTTCTCGCTGTAAATCCTGCCACTCGGACGCAGCCATCGAGCGCTTCCTCGATCGAGTCGCAATTTCTGATGCGCTCGATGATGTCGCCGGTGTCGTGGGCAATGCCTTCCAGTCGCCACGGATCGTACTCCACCGACCGGACGAGGTAGAGGTCTGAGCACCCCATGTTCTTCATCGCGCGAATCGTCGCCGCGATGTTCACGGGGTCCTGCGGCTCGTAGAGAACGACACGCACTGCCGACAAAACCGACTCGGGGACCGTCGCGGCTTCGCCTGAGCCGCGCTTAGCAGTACGCGTCACATGGATTGATGTGAAATGCTGCCCTCTTCTTCCGCGTCAGCCCGGAAGAAGAGGGCAGCATAGTGCCGTAACAATGGAGTCGCCGCGGCAGCTGCGCCCGCTCTTAAACGACTGGCCGGCCGGTGATTAGGCGATATACGATCACAATTACCGCGATCACGAGGAGAAGGTGGATCAGCCCGCCACCCACGTGTACGATGAAGAATCCAAGCACCCACAGGATGAAGAGAATTACCGCAATTGTCCAAAGCATGATGGCATCCTCGCAAAAAGTGAGTTACACCTGGCGCGACAGGAAATGTCCCAGGCTTTGCGCACAGCCGTACCGCCGTCTGAGCGTTATGGCGGGCAACGCTCTGCAAGATGGCAACGAGCATGCCTGAGCTTCTAAAGTAGCCCCGGTTCGAACAGCTCGTTTTGCGCAGCGACATCGTATCGGACGCGTCCGGCGTCGATTCGGCCGAATGAAGTAAGACGATGGGCTTCCGTGCCGGCATCGAGTATGTGCAGCACCGAACAATCGGCGGCCACCGCGGCATCCGAAATCAGAAAGCGGTGACAGCGCCATGGAACCGCTTCGGCGCACATGATCACCGTAGGCTCCAGCCTGGCGAGAGTCAGAAGATCTTCGAGCGCCTCGTTGAACTCCCGCGTCTCCATGTAGTCGGCGTACGCCCGGAAACTCGCATTCCGCCACAGAGTGTTGTGCGAATCGCGTCGCCCACGCCGCCGACCACCAAGTGATGGCAGGTGGGAGTACCTCAAGCCGGCATCGATCAGTGCCCTCTCGAGTTTCGGTCGCGAGAAGTGCGGGTATCGCGCCGATGTGGGGAAGGCGCGAACATCAATCAGATGTGTCGCGCCTTCTCTTGCAAGTAGCCCGAGAAACTGGTCGAGCGATCGGGTCGAATGCCCAATCGTGAAAAGCTTAGCGGGGTCCACGCTCCACGAAGCTGCCTCCCTCTACCCTCGGCGATCCGGACGGGGGAGTAAGGCCTGTCGATCCGGTTTGATGGAGGGCCTGACGACCGAGAAGAATTCTTGTCGCTCGCAGGTCGTGTCCCATATCGATCAGAAGCAGCGCGAGGTCCCCGCTTCCCCAGAGCAGACCGGCGAGCACGACCAGGCGGCTCATCTCGCCGAGCAGTGTCGGGATCGAGGTCGTGCCCTGCGTGACGAGGCCGGTGATGATCTCCGAGACAAGCAGAAGCAGCAGGATGATCGCCATCAGCTTGAACAGCTTCGACAGGTAACCCAGGCCCACGTACGGCTCGAGATCCGCCAGTCTCACCGGCATCGCCGGATCGCGCTTCGGGTTCGAAAGTGAGTGCCGGTGGTCCTCGGCGGGGGTCGTGGGGCTACCGGTTATTGTCGTATCCATTAGCTATCTCCTGTTCCGATCCAGCGAGCGGGGTAGCCTCGCGTGTCTATATGGGTGAACGGCCCGTGCGCTGACGTGCCAGAATATATGCCACACCCTCCTATCAGCGAAGGGTGTGCCCGCTCGACGCGGTTGACGGCATCCTGGATCACCTTGGCATCTGCAATATTCACGCGCCCGTC
>DASZZU010000198.1:0-8911 GCA_035544855.1 Gemmatimonadaceae bacterium
AAAAGAAAGGGGAGTCCGCACGACACCGCTTCCGGCTCGATCATGTCGTCGGCAACGATGTGACTTGGCTCGAGTGAAAGAATCTCGCAGAGCGTTTCGGGGGGAGGCGGAGGATCCTTGATCTCCGGCAGCTTGGCTGACGTGAGCTGAGCAAAAACGGGTTTCCCGTCTCTGGCGCGAATGAGGACGGGCACTGGTCCCACACCCTCTTCGAGGACGATTCGAGTTTCGCAACCGTCGAGCGGAATCTCGCCGATGGTAGCGAGCACGAACGCGCAGCCTACCGTGGGATGTCCGGCGAACGGCAGCTCGGTGCCCGGCGTGAAGATGCGAACGCTGCGCGTGTGGCTCTTTGCCGCCGGTGGAAATACGAAGACCGTCTCGGAGTAGTTGAACTCGCGAGTGATCGCCTGCATCTGCGCGTCGGACAATCCACGGGCGTCGGGGATTACCGCGAGAGGATTCCCTCCGTGCAGATGACCGGTAAAAACGTCAGCGGTGTGGAAGGCGTATGGCATGCGCCCAAGAATGTGCGAAGAGCCGGCGCGGACGGCTACCAGCGGGCAAGACCAACCCGATCAGTGAGTCGCGAGTCTCACCTGCTTTTCAGAAGAAGGAGGGGGGGACGCCAGGCGCCAGGCGACCCGAGCGCTGGAGCACTGAGCGCTCGGCACAAATTGAGCTTACGGCGATGTTATGGCCGGGTACGCGGAGCCGCGCCCGGCACACGCAGGCCGGGCCGCGGCGTTGGGTCAATTTGAGACCCAACGCCCGGGCCGCAAATTCATTGACTGCAAGGCCTTGATTGGTTAGGTTGAAACCCTGAAGCGCAACAGTTGCGCGACATAGCCAGTGAACTCAAGGGGACTTGGAGAATTCCCAGGTCTTTTTTGGTTTTCAGGCTGAGAAAGGCGGCCATTTCGGCCGCGAACAAACAGTAGTCGGACAGGTACCGCAAACACGGCACTCCGACACAATTGAATGAGGATGTACCGAACATGCGTACCACCGGCAAAGTAAAGTGGTTCAACGACGCCAAGGGCTTTGGCTTCATCACACCTGAGAACGGACAGAAGGATTGCTTCGTTCATCACTCCGCCATTCAGGGCAACGGCTTCAAGTCGTTGGCTGAAGGCGAGCGCGTCGAATTCGACGTCGTGCAGGGTCAGAAGGGCCCGGCGGCCGAGAACGTCACCAAGCTCGGCGCTTAAGTCGCAGCTTGTTGAACGCCGTATAGAAGGGCGGGGCCGATCTGGACAACTCCAGGCCGGCCCCGCTTTTTATTTCGTACCGCTGCAAAACACATTCGGAGGATTATGGCAAAAGAAGAAGCAATCGAGCTGGAAGGAACTGTCACTGAAGTGCTGCCCGATGCGACGTTCCGCGTGCAGGTGAACAACGGCCACGACGTGCACGCCACGATTGCGGGAAAGATGCGGAGATTCCGTATCCGCGTTCTCGCCGGCGATCGCGTAACTCTCGAAGTGTCGCCCTACGACCTGACGAGAGGACGCATCACCTTCCGGCACAAGAGCTGACCCGCTAACTCGTACTCCGACTACTGTGCGTAGCGCAGTATGTCGTAAAGGAAGTGGACGCCGTAACCGACATTGTCCACCGACAGCCGCTCGTCATTTCCGTGCATTCCACGCTGGATCTCGGGCCTGGGGATCAGAAACGGACTGAACCCGTAAGTGGTAATCCCGAGTCTACGATACGTCGGCCGGTCAGTGGCCGCCGTCTCCATCGGCGTCGTGACGAACGCGCCCGGCTCCCGGTCATGCGCCGCACGCTCGATCGCGTGAAAGAGATCGGTGTTGATTGGACTCTCGAGCGGCGTCTTCGGTTGTAGCAGGTTAGTGAAGTGCACAGCCGTATCACCCACAACACTCTTCAACGTCTCAAGAAAAGCCGCCGGATCCTGATCCGGCAATAGCCTGACGTCGATGTCGGCGGTCGCGACTCCCGGGATGACGTTCGTCTTGTTGGAGCCCGCGAGACCCGTGAGTGAGATCGTGTTCCGCAGGAAGGCATTCCAGAACACATCGCTCAGAATCCAATCTCTCGCTTGCCGATCGTTGAGCGCCACCGTCACGTTCGAGAGCCAGCTCCGCTGTGGCTCCGGGTAAATACGCGCGATGTCGCGAAAAAACTTGTCCACTCCCGGGGTCACGTGCAGCGGTGTCTCGTACTGTGAGATCTTGTACAGTGCCGCGACGAGACGGGGAACCGGATTCTGCTTTGTAGGGCGTGACCCGTGTGAGGGAACTCCATTCACTGTCAGCCGCTGCCAGAACGTGCGCTTCTCGGCGACTCCGACGGCAAAGTACACGACTCTGCCGTTCTCGATGCGGTTGTCGGCGCCCTCGGTCACCAGATACTCGACATCCCTCAGCAGATCTGGATGGCGGTTCACGAAGACGAGTCCACCAGTAGATGTGAGCTCCTCGTCGGAGTTGCCGACGTAGACGATGTCACGCGTGAGCGGAACACCGGACCGCTTGATGGCGATCATGGCCATGAGCTGCGCGATGCCCGACCCTTTCATGTCGATCGCTCCACGGCCCCAGATGTACCCATCCTTGATAGCGCCCGAGAACGGATCGACGGACCAGGAGGAAGGCGTTGCCGGCACGACGTCCATGTGGTGAACGAGCGCGATTGCTCGTTTGGTGCCGTTGCCGCGGAGGCGCGCATAGAGATTGGCGCGGTTGGGCCCAAGCTCGACGGTGTCGAGGATCTGCGCCTCGATTCCTTCGCGATCGAGAATCGCCTTGAGGAAGCGCGCGGCGAGAAACTCGTTGCCTGGAGGATTCGTTGTGTTTATGCGGAGATAATCCGCAAGGATTGTCTGCGACTCGCGGGCGAGGGCGTCCCATTCGATCGGTTTGGTTTGTGCCGAGAGCGTGGTGGAGCTGCACAGGAAGCAGGCTGTGACGAGAAGCGCTCGCGGAATTCGGTTCATTGTCTGAATGCTCGGGTTCATGGCGGGAAACGTCGCAAGTAATACTATTCGCTTGGCCCGCGATTCGCTGGGCTTGTAACGGGGGGAGGGCGACCGGTGAAGTATCTAACTCGATCACGCGCCGCGGCGGTCATTGTCCTCGCTCTGGCGACTGTGGGCTGCAAGCGCACCAGCTACGACGTGTCGGATCCGCTCGCAGCTTCGCTTATCTTCGACAATGGGTCGCCGGAAGCGCGCGAAGCGCTGGCAACCACGGTCGATTTCCGCCTGACTGACGACAACTTTGCGCGATGGGAGGAAGCGCAAAGCAACCTCGACGATCTGCCACGATCGGCAATCCGCTCGGGCGTGTCATCCGGCAGAAGCGCGATCGACCGCGCTGTGACCCGGCTCGAATCCAGTCCCCGCGCGCGGCGTGCGATCGAGAGCGCCGGGCTGTCGGTGCGCAATTTCGTCCTCGAGACAATCGCTCTCGCGCAGGCGTCGGAAGCGGCGGAGACCGGCAAGACGACGAGCGCGACACCGATTCCGCCCGACAATTTTCAGTTTGTCCAGAGATACCGTGGGCGCGTACTGCACATGAACATGCAGATGGACGAGGCCGATGCCGAGCACGCGGCCGAGATGCGCAGCGGGTACGATACGGCCGGCATGCAGGACACTACCCGCGATTCCGCCCGCGATACGATACCGGTTCCCCTCGTACTATGGTTGCCCGCTCGGCAACCGCTTCGGGGGTGGCGGCGCGGGCAGCTCGGAAACGCGAGTCTTGAACGCCTGGAATTGCGGATTGTCCACGATGAGCGGGCGCGAGCTATCCGGTTTCGTCTGCGCAATCAGCTCCTTCGCTCTGGCGATGCGCGCCTCCTCGAGCGGGTGCGACGCAAACCACCCCTCGACCTGCGTCGGCTGATATTGCCGCTCCTTCAACAAAACCTGAAACAGATCAGGGATTCCCTGCGGATCGTAGCCAGCTCGCGTCACATTCACCACGCCTTCTGAATCGGCTTGCAGCTCGTCGAGCCTGCTGTGTCGCGCGAAGAGGGCGGTTCCTCCGACTTGAACCGCCGCCTGCGCGAGCCCGTTGTGACAGATACTCGTGAGCGCGCAGACAACGGCCACTCCAACGTTCGCCTTCTCCGCGGTCTGCATTTGCTTGACCGAGTGTCGCTGAATCACGTGGCCGATCTCATGCCCGAGAGTTCCTGTCAGCTCGTCCAGCTTTTTCGCGCTTTCAATGAGTCCGCGATTGACGTAGACATATCCGCCGGGCAAGGCGAAGGCGTTCACCTGTTTGGTATTCACGACGTAGAAATGCCAGTCCAAATCCGCGCGGCTGGTAGTCTTTGCGATCGAGTCGCCGAGATTCTGGATGTATCCACTGATGGCCGGATCGGTTACGATCGGCAGCTGCGCGTTGATTTCCTCGGCGTTCTGCCGGCCCAGTGCGACTTCCTGGTCCTGCGAGACCGAGCAGGACGCAAGGATGAGAACGAGAGCAGCCGGGATGAAGGAACGAATCATTTCGTGCAGGGAATAAGAGTAAATTCAGAGGGCAAGACATGTTCCATTCGTCCCTTCCTCACTGCACCGAAGGTCAATCCTAGTCCGTGCTCAGTTCACCAGTTTCCGAACGGCAGATTCGCAGCTTCGAGGAGCGGCATCTTCGCGTACCAAGGTCCGCGCGGTACTCGGTGATGGGCTCGTTCGATGCTTCCCTCACCGAGGTGTGGATTGTCTGCCATGGACATGGGCAATTGGCTTCCCGCTTTCTGACGCGCTTCATTCCGATTGAGCGCGAAGATCGACTCTTCGTTGCCCCTGAAGCGCTCTCTCGCTACTACCTGACGCCGCCGGAGGGAGGACCGCACGCCCCAAACACCCCCGTAGGCGCGACATGGATGACGTCGGAAGATCGGGAGCGCGAGATCGAAGACTACGTCCGCTATCTGGACCTGCTCTATGACGAGATCTTTTCGATCGTGCCCCGCAAAGGGGTTCGCTTCTGGGTGCTGGGTTTTTCCCAGGGGACGGCCACCGTCGCCCGCTGGGTCGCGCGTGGGAAGGCGGACCCCGATCGCGTAGTTCTGTGGGCTGGTTTGTTGCCGCCCGAGCTCACTGCCCAGGACGCTGCCGCGCTGGCGCGACGTGCTCCGCTCACGGTCGTTCTTGGGCGACAGGACGACTTCGCCAAGCCTGAGCTGGTTGCGGCGCAGGGGTCGCGATTGAAAGAGCTCGGTGTCTCGCACGAAACAATACGCTTCGACGGCGGTCACGAGATCGTTCCGGATACTCTGCGGAGTCTGGCAGAGATTCGCGGGAATTGAGCATGCGAATTCTCACGAGAATATCGACAGCGGCCAATTGGAGACTCGCGATCCTGCTCCTGCTAATCGCGTCGCTCCTCGTTCCGGTCATTGCGCCCGCGGCCTTCTTTTTCCCTTACGTCGTGCCGAGGAACATTTTCTTTCGCGTCGCCGCCGAGCTTGGAACGCTCGCTCTCGTTTGGGCTCTTTGTTTCGGCGGTGAAGAGCTGGATCTGCGCTACGAGCCGGTTTTCTGGGCACTCGTCGCTTTTGTTGCCGCGGCACTCTTGTCCGCTCTTTTTTCCCCTGCCCGCGATCACAGCCTCTTTGGAGATTTTGAGCGTATGGGCGGGGTGTGGGCGTGGCTGCACCTCGCGCTTTTTTTTCTGCTCTTGCGCACCCTTCGCGATGAAGAATGGAGCTGGGTTCTTAACGCAGCCCTGATCGTGAGCATTGTCGTGAGCGTCGGCGCGATTCTCGAGCACTCGAAGCTCGCATCGGCGACACGGCTGTCCGACACGATGCTGTCCGCCAGCTCGTCCACAGTGGGCAACTCGGGACTGCTTGGGGCGTATTTGCTCTTCGCCGTCGTGCTGGCCGCATACCTCGCGTCGACGAGCGTCCGCTTTCGCCTGCTCTACCTGGCTGCCGCCGGCATCAACTTGCTCGGATTGGTGTACGCCGAGAACAGGAGCACCGTGATCGGCCTCGCGCTGGGCGGGGTAATAGGCTCCGTGATTTTTTCAGCGCTCCATACTGCGCCGCGCAGGCGCTGGATTGCTCCCGCTACAGCGTTCGCTCTGGCTTTTTTGATTCTCGGCATCTCCGCCGGGATCAGAGCATTTCCATCCGATACCTTGGCGCGTCGCACGCCGACGGTGCTTCAGCGTCTGGCCCTTACCAATCCCGCGGGCACAGACGAATCACGAACCATGCAATGGCGCGCCGCCATCGATGGTTTCAAGGACCGTCCGCTGCTTGGATACGGACCCGAGAATCACAATCTCGTCTGGTCCGCGCACTTGGATCCCGGCATCTATCACATGGATACCGATGTCTTCGACAAAACGCACAATCAGTATCTGGAGCTGTTGGCGACTACTGGACTGATCGGTGCGCTGACATTTCTCGGGATTTGGCTCGCAATCGCCGTGACCCTGATCCGGGCGTATCGCGACGAAAGATTGTCCGCTGCCTCGCTTGCGATTCTCAGTGGGCTTCAAGTCGCTTACGCCATTTATCTCTTCTTCTGGTTCGTCGATCTGAATTCGACAATGCTGTGGGTTCTCTTCGCGGCGTTGATTGCGTCGCGCGAAAATCCATCCGGAGTGGTTCGCCCGACGATCGAGCGGAGTCAGGTGCCGCGCCGTATTCCAGTGGCGGTCGCGGCCTTTTCCGCGCTGCTCGTTTGCGCCGCGCTCTATGCGGAAGCCTATGCGCCGCTTCGCGCCAATCTGGCTCTCGCCAAAGTAGACGCCCCTCGGGCCTCAGTCCGGCAGACGCTGTCGGAATTCAACATTCTCGCGGGCACGCCGGGTCCCCAAACGGCGCACACGCCGCTGGTTATGGGTCAATACCTCGCGTCGCTGCATCCGCATTACCCTGAGATGCGACGCAACCCCGCGGAGCGGCGGATGCTCGAAGCGGCCTTTGCAAGCACAGGCTGGGCATTCCGTCAGGAGATCCACCGCGACACGTTGAACGACCGGCTCTACACACACGAAGCGAGCATGCTCCTGGACGCGGCTAGCTTCTACGGTTCGCGATCATACGTCGACGAGGCCATCGCGAGCCTGAATAAAGCCATCGCCTTGAGCCCGCACCGCATCCAGCAGAGGATGCTTCTCGCCAGCGTCTATACCGAAGACCGCGACTACGACCGGGCGCGTGTAGTGATCGAAGATGCGGTGAAGATCGATCCGGGTCTGGGAGAGCCTCGCTACGCGCTGGCGGAGAATTACCTGAGATACGGTAAGAGCGACTCGGCTCTCGCGATGCTGGAGAGCTCGCTCAGACACGGGTACGTCGGTGCGCCGGAAATCTATCTCGCCATCGGGAAGCGTCTCGAGTTCTCGGGGCGAAGCACTGCCGCCGCGAGACTGTACTCGAGCTATCTGGAAGCGAAGTACACCAAGGCCGTATGGGACCGGCCCGGCACAATCGACGGGACAATCCCGACAACGGACATCGCCGTCGCCGCGCATTTGCCGCTGTTGTACGTGCGGGCGCAGGACAGCGAGCTCGCAATCAAGACAGCCGCCGCTCTCTCGGCATTCGATTCGTCGCGAACCGGACTCGTCGAGCGTTTTGTCTCCGATGTGGGATCACGCCGGCGCTCGCGCTGGGTGGCCAAGAATTCACTCCTTCCGTGCGGGTCTGTCCGCGTCTCCAGATCGAGTGACGCGGCCACTCTCGACGCTTGCGGAGTGTTCCGGAAAAAGCTTTAGGCGGAGTGCGCGGCGACGCCGGCGACGCCGGTGGGGGCGAGGGGGGCGGCGGTCGCTCTGGCGCCAGCGCGGTGGATCCTGAGCGCCGCGATGCGACGGCCATCCATGGCGACGACTTCCATCTCGCCGCCGGGAATCGGGATCCTGTCGCCCATTCTCGGCAGGCGGCCAAGCTTGGCAAAAGCGTACCCACCCAGCGTCGTCCAGTCTCCCTCCGGTATCTGCACGCGGTAGTCAGAGCGGACATCGATGAGTGACAGCGAACCTGCCAGCTCGAGGACGCCGTCGGTCACGATCGACTCGCGGGAGGCAAAGTCGTATTCGTCGGCGATGTCACCCATGACCTCCTCGACCAGATCTTCCATGGTGACGATGCCAGCCGTCCCGCCGTACTCGTCGAGCACCACCGCCATGTGAGCCCGCGTTTTCCGCAGGTCATCCAGCACACGCTCTGCCGGCCGGCTGTCCGGCACGTACATCGGCTCGCGCACGAAGTCGGCGAGAGTGAAGGGAGCGTCGCCCGAATGCAGCCACAGATCTTTCGCGAGGAAGACTCCGATCACGTCGTCCAGCGATTCGCGGTACACCGGATAGCGCGAATATCGCTCGCGCCTCAGGACTTCCCAGACTTCCTGCTCGGTCGATTCGATATCCAATGCGACCACCTCCGTTCGCGGACGCATGACATCTCTAGCCTTTTTCTCGTGGAAATCCAGAACGCCCGCCAGCATCGCGCGATCGGACTCGTCAAGCGTACCGCGGGCGTGGGCCTGCATCACCAGAAAGCGAATTTCTTCGGGGCTGTGACCTTCCTCGTCGCTGGCGGGGTCCACGCCAAAAACGCGGAGCAGTCCGTTTGCCGCGCCGTTGAACGCCCAGATGAAAGGCGCCATGATGCGCGAGAAGACGACGAGCGGCCGTGTAACGGCTTTGGCGGTCCTCTCGGGGCTAGCCAGCGCCATGGATTTTGGCGCGAACTCTCCCAGAACTATATGAAGAAAGGTGAGAAGGAAGAACGCGACCGGTACTGCCGCGATGTGGCTGGAGGTTGGAGAAGGGTTCAACCCCGCCGCGCGGAAGAGGGAGTCAAACAGGTGGGCCAAGGCCGGCTCGCCAATCCAGCCGAGAGCCAGCGATGCCATCGTGATTCCAAGTTGCGTGGCGGCGATGTAGCGGTCTAGATGTTGGAGCGC
>DASZZU010000199.1:0-4759 GCA_035544855.1 Gemmatimonadaceae bacterium
GCCCACGTTGTCAGTGTGCCCGACGATCAGCAGCTGCGAGTCGGGATACTTGTTCAGACTCGTCGCGAGCTCGCGCAGATTCGTTCCCGCGGCCGGCAGAATCTGATCCGAGTCGAATGCAAAGAGCAGCCCTGAAGCGAAGGTCACTTCGATCCCCTCGCCCACGCGCGCGACTGTGGCGCCCGGGATGTTCTGGCTCAGCTCCTTCGCCTGCTGATCCATCTGGTGCCCGATGATCGCGCCGGCGGTACCGCCGACCACGGCGCCGATGATCGCGCCCCTCGCGGTCGAACCAGTCTGGTTGCCGATCACGCCACCTACCGCGGCGCCGGTTGCTGCGCCGATCACCGCACCTTCCTCCTTCTTGTTCAGACTCGCGCAAGCGCTCGCCCCGAGCGAACCGACCACCAGAAGAGCGGTCAGCGCGCGCAATTGCCGTGTATTAGACATTTTCATTTATTGAACTCACTTGAAGAGACGCCAGTGATAGTTCAATTCGGGTGCCACATTGGTGCACGCATTGGCGAGTTAACACTCGCAGCCGAGTGCTAACTCCTTTAATCGCGGCCCGGGGTCAGCGACCGCCGCCCCCCATCGTCGTCGCGCACTCCGAGCCACTCTCTCGTCATCCGGGCAACGCGTTCCGCCGCTGGCGGATCGAGGTTAGCGAGCACGATCAGATCGTATCCGCCGGGAAGACCGCCTTCGACGATCGCGTTCATCCCGCCCGAGCCGCCAGCGATTCCCAACCCCGCTGGGAGCCCATTCGTAATACGGTTTTCTCGTAGTGCCTGGAGGAATCGGACAAGATCTTGCGCGGTCGAATAACCGCCGCCGGCGGAGCTCCCGCGTCCAGGAAGATCCTGGGTATTCGGACGGAGTGGCGCGCTCACGGGAGCATTCTCATCGCCGCGGGTGTATCCGATCGCAGTGTTCGGCGGCAGTGAATCCACAACAAACGACCCAGTGCGCGTCATTCCCGCCGGCTTGAAGATGTGCTCGCGCACGTACGTGTAATAGTCATCACCAGAGAGCCGTTCAATCAGCAGTCCGAGCACGACATAGCCAGCATTCGAGTAGGCGTTCCGTGTTCCCGGTTCGAACTTCAGCGGCTCATTGACAAACAGCGGGAGATAATCCTTGAGAGTGCGGATATCGTTTCTCTTCCCCCCAACCGGCGGGTCGAAGATATTGCCACCGATTCCGGAAGTGTGGCGCATCAATTGGCGAATCGTGATCTTGCGCGCCACTTCCTTGTTGGGATAGTCCGGCCAGTACGCGGCGAGAGTCGAATCGAGGTCGAGCTTACTCGCGGCGCGGAGCTGGAGAATCGCAATCTGGGTAAAGACCTTGTTGATGGAGCCGAGGTTGAAGGCCGTCTCCGGATTGTTGGCGATATGGCGCTCACGATCGAACATCCCGTACGCATGCTGGAAAACGGGCGCTCCGTTCTTCGCCAACAACGCAACACCAGAGAACTGGCCGGCTTTGGCGAGGCTGTCGAGCGAAGTCGTCATCCGCCGTACGAGCTCGGTTTGAGAAATCGGAGACGGGCGAACAGGCTCAGCGCCCCCCGTTGGCTGTTGCGCCGCAAGGGAGCCACCGAGGAGTGACATCGGCACGAGAAGTCGAAGTGTGGGCGTCATGACTCGTTAGTGTCAGGCGCGGGTCCAAATGGTTGCTTCGACCTCACTGTCGTGCAGAAAGTCGGGCGGGGATAGATTCTAGCCGATGCTTCTCGCGCTCTTCGCCGCGGCCGCTTTGCTCCAGGACTCATCGCTCGTGTACGGCGGGCGTGCCAACCGCACGCACGTCGATGTCCCCAGAATCGATACAGTCGCCACTATAGACGGCAACCTCGACGAGGCTGTATGGCGCAGAGCAGCTCGGCTCACCGGCTTTTCGCAGTATCAACCAGTCGATGGTCGTCCGGCCGACGAGCCGACTGAAGTTCTGGTTTGGTACTCGCCCGACGCGATCTACTTCGGGATTCGTGCGCGCGAGATACACGGCAACGTCGTGCGGGCGACGCACGCAAACCGCGACAACATCGATAGCGAGGATCAGATCCAGATCCTTCTCGATACGGACAACGCGCGACAGATCGCGTTTCTCTTCGGCGTCAACCCGTACGGCGTTCAGCAGGATGGAACGCGGAGCGCACAGTTCGCGGGTGGTGCGGGAGGTCCTTCAGCAACCGGCGGAGGGTTTCGAAACATGAATCCGCTCGAGGGAAGCGTGGATCTGAATCCCGACTACATTTTCGAGTCGAAGGGACGGCTCGTCCAGGGCGGGTACGAAGTCGAGGTGCGGATACCGTTCAAGGCTCTCCGTTATCAGGACGCGAGAGTCCAGAGCTGGGGTTTGCACATCCTTCGGCGAGTTCAGCACACTGGCTTTCAAGACACTTGGGCTCCGGCTGTTCGCGCCAACGCAAACTTCCTCGCCCAATCGGGATCGCTGGATGGACTGCACGATCTAAAGCGCGGGCTCGTTCTCGAAGCTACGCCCACAGTGACCGCTCATGCGGATCGCTCACCGACGCTCGGCAACGGCCGGGATTATCAGCGGAAAGGTGAGCTGGGCGGCGACGCACGGTGGGGAATCAGGCAGAATCTCACGCTCAATGGGACGATCAATCCTGATTTCTCGCAGGTCGAAGCTGACGTGGGACAGGTGCTGCTCAACGAGCGATTCGCGCTGTTCTATCCCGAGAAGCGGCCCTTCTTCCTGGACGGACTCGAGCTGTTCGATAGTCCCAATCAATTGATTTACACTCGACAGATCGTCGCACCGCTGGGCGGGCTCAAGCTCGCTGGAAAGCTCGGTGGGACTAACATCGCCTCGATGCTGGTGGGCGACGATCGGCAGTATTCCTGGGCAGGCAACCACTCGCCATTGTTCGGAGTCTCGCGGATTCGATACGACTACGGCTCCAGCAACACGCTTGGTGCCGTACTCACGACTCGTGAAGACGGCGCAAACTACTCGCGTGTCGCTGCTGGTGATTTCCGTTTTTATCACTCGAAACTTTACTTCGCGCAGTTCCAGGCCGCCGGATCGTGGACGGACAGCCTGCGCAATCGACGGAATGGATCTCTTTATCAAGCGGACTGGGATCGAACCGGGCGCGCATGGGGCTTTCACTACACTCTCAGATCTCTCGATCCAGGTTTCAAGGCCGCCGCCGGTTTCGTGAATCGCACCGGGGTCATCGAGGCGAGAGCCTTCAACCGACTGAGTGTCTACGGAGCTCAGGGCGCGCTGGTGCAAACTTACGGGTCGTTCTTCGGCTGGGATCGAATCTGGAATAATGTTGGTGGCGGTCACGGCCTGGCCGAGAGCAACGAGTCGATCCTCCCGAGCGCGACGATCCGCGGCGGATGGCAGCTGAGCGGCGCGGTCACTCACAGCTATTTCGCTTTCGATCCGTCGCTGTACACCGGCTTGACGGTTCAGCAATCGATCGGGCCGCTGATCGATACCGCGGCGTTCATCGTGCCGCCGCCAGAGAAGAATGAGTGGGGCGGATCATTCAGAGTGACCACGCCGACGTACCGGTTCTTCAGCGGCACGGCGAGCATCACCGAGAGTCAGGTGCCGATTTTTCGCGAAGCGGTGCCAGGGAACAGCTCGCGGGTCGACGCCGCACTCGACCTCCGGCCAACCACGGCAATTCGAAGCTCGCTTCAATTCTCTCGGCTGACCATCGCGCGTAAATCGGATGGCTCGCGATTCTCCTCGGAAACGATTCCACGCATCAAGGTGGAGTATCAGGTGAGCCCGCCGATCTTCTTGCGGTTAGTCGGCCAGTACGCAGCGCGGTCGCGGTCGCCACTTCGAGATCGGAACGGCAATCCGATCCTCGTGGATGGCGTGCTCGATACTGGCAGTACCACGAATGAATTCTCGACTGACTGGTTGTTCAGCTATCGTCCGGTGCCTGGGACTCTGGTGTATCTGGGATACGGATCCACCATGGACGAGCCGCGGGAATTTCGGTTCCAGAATCTGCGGCGGACACGAGACGGTTTCTTCGGAAAGATCAGTTATCTGTTCCGGCTCTGACCCGATACCTTTCAACACAGCGATCACTCACTCCATCAATCAGGCACCACTCTGCCGTTCTCTTCACTAAAGCTTCACCCCAGTCTCCACAAAGGCCTCAAGGAGCTGGGCTTTCAGCGACCAACCCCAATTCAAGCCGAGGCAATACCAGCTGCACTAGAAGGGCGCGACATTATCGCCTGCGCGATGACGGGAAGTGGCAAGACCGCCGCGTTTGTTCTGCCGATTCTCCACCATCTAATCGGCAAGCCGCGTGGGAAAACCCGCGCGCTGGTCGTGACGCCTACGCGAGAGCTCGCCGCGCAGATTCTCACTGCGCTCGATTCGATGGCTGTTCACACGCCTATTACCGCCGCGGCGATTTATGGCGGGGTGGGCATGGCGCCGCAGGAGCACGCGATGCGCGCGGGGGTCGATGTTCTGATTGCTACTCCAGGGCGGCTGCTCGATCATCTCAACGCACCTTATGCCAATCTCAGAAACATCGAGTTCCTGGTCCTTGATGAAGCTGATCGGATGCTGGACATGGGATTCCTCCCCGACATCAAGCGCATTCTCAAGATGGTGCCGGCCAAGCGGCAAACTCTCCTGTTCAGCGCGACAATACCACCGCCAATCGCCGCACTCACGAGGGAAATGCTGCACAATCCGCTGATGATCGATCTCGGCCGGCGCTCGCTGCCCGCGATCG
>DASZZU010000200.1:0-4533 GCA_035544855.1 Gemmatimonadaceae bacterium
CTTGGAGTTCGCCTTCAGCTCCTTCTCGACATTCTCGGCCAGGTCGCGCAGCGTCTCACGGTCGTCGTCGGTGAACTCGCGCGGCAGCTTGTCCATGATGCACAGGGTCCCGACGCTGTGCCCGCCAGATCCCTTCACGGGATGCCCCGCATAAAACCTGATGCGCGGCTCCTCGAGCACCAGAGAATTCTGGGCGAAGCGTGGATCGAGCACCGCATCCTCGATGACCAATGCTTCCTCGCCATTGATCGCGTGGCCGCAGAAGGACAGCTCGCGCGTAGTATCCTCGATCGGCAAACCCTGCTTCGACTTGAACCACTGGCGGTCGCCTTCCACGAAGGAGATCCCCGCGAATGGCACGTTGAACACGCGTTGCGCCATGCGGCTGATCTTGTCGAATCTTTCTTCCGGTTGCGGATCGATCGGGACACCGAGACGGAACTCGACGAGTCGCTCCGCCTCGTCCTGGGGAATGAGCGGACGCATCACTTCTTCCGTCTCCGCCCAGAGGCCGCGGCTGCGCATCACCGACGTGACGCGCGCCCTGAACCGACCGGGATCGAGAGGCTCGAACAGCACATCGTCCACGCCCTGCGAAAGCAAATCGGTGGTCTCGCTTTCGGAGCCAGCTGGTGCGACGACGATGATAGGCATGTCGATCAATCCCACCACCGTGCGTGCGGCGTGCACTACCTGCCTTCCATCGAGGATTGGAAGCTTCAACCCAACCACGAGCGCATCCGGCGGGTCCTGCGCCAGAATCCCCAGCGCGGCCGCGCCGTCATTGGCGATCTGTACCGCAAACCTCGCCTCGACCAGGATATCGTTGTACCGCACGCGATCGGCCTTGTCGCCGACAGCGAGAAGCACCTTTGACGGCTTCGGGACACCATCCGCATCGAGCTCCGGGACGTACTCCTGATTGACGCGCGGCGTGTTAGTCCGCGGTGTCTTGCGCCGCTCGAACTCGGTATACGGAATCACTTCATCCGCGGTGGTGTCACCTTCGGCGATGTGCCACAGCGCGTCGTTGTCAAACGTGTGCAGCGCGCCGGTGCGGAGCGCTGCGGCGCGAATCTCGTCCGCGAGCTTCCCGGTGGTGATCATTCCGCGCACCTCTGGCGTGATCTCGAGGAACTCGATGAGCGGCAGACGTCCGGTGTATCCGCTGAAGCCGCACTCCGCGCATCCGGTCGCCTTGACGTGCCGCGCGCGACCGAACAGGCGCTGCTGCGCCGAGCGAACCATCGGGTGCAGCTCCTCGATTGGCGCTTCGTAGCGGCAGTGCGGGCACGCTCTCCGCACGAGACGCTGGGCGGTGACACCGATCAAGCCGGCTGCGACTCTAAAAGGCTCTACCCCGATGTTTGACAGTCGCGGAATAGCGCCTATGGCGTCGTTGGTGTGCAGCGTCGACAGCACGAGGTGGCCCGTCATCGCCGCCTGGAACGCGATGGTCGCCGTCTCCTGATCTCGGATTTCTCCCACCAGGAGCACGTCGGGATCCTGACGCAGCACCGATCTCAGAACACCCGCGAAAGTAAGTCCCTGCTTCTCGTTCACCTGCACCTGATTGACGCCGCTCAGTCGATACTCGACGGGATCTTCGACGGTCACGATGTTGACGGACTCGCCGCGGCGCGTATTGAGCGCGGCGTAGAGCGTAGTCGTTTTGCCCGAGCCCGTGGGACCGGTGACGAGGAGAATTCCCTGCTCGCGCATCAACAGCGCGTTGAATCTCTCGAGAACCTCGGGCATGAAGCCCAGCGTCACCATCGAGACCTGCACGGACTTCTCGTTGAGGACACGCATCACGACCTTCTCGCCGACGCGCGTTGGCAGAATGGAGACGCGCAGCGCCACTTCTTCGCCGCCCACGCGTACTTTCGCGCGACCATCCTGCGGCCGGAAGCGCTCAGCGACGTCCAGGTCGGACATGATCTTGATACGGGAGACCACTGGGCCGACGCCGATGAAGCGCGGGAGCACCATGATGTTCTTGAGGAGACCGTCGATGCGGAAGCGAACGAGCGTCGATGCCTCGTCGTGCTCGATGTGGATGTCGGACGCGCGCAGCTTGATGGCGTTGGCGATGATCGCGTCGACGAGCTTGATGACCGGCGCGTGGACCCGCGCCGTCGCCGCCTCATCCTGCTCCTGCTCCTTGATCTGCTCGACGCCGACCGCCTGATCGAGCTTCTCGATCAGGCCGTAGATCATGGCGTCGGGGCGGAGGGTCTCCGAAACCAGCTTGTCCAGCTGACCCGGCGGACAGAACAGCGGAGTCACTTCTCGGCTCGTCGCCCAGCTCACGCGCTGGATCGCTTCCTGGTCGAGCGGATTCGCCATCGCGAGCCAGACCATGCGACTGTCGACCTTCACGGGCAGGACGTTGTGCTCCCGGCAAAGCTTCTCGGGGAGGATCTGCATCGCGTCCTTGTCGATTTCGCTGGGATTCAGATCGACGTAGTCGATTCTGAAGGCTTCCTTCACGACTTCGGCGATCTCCTTGAACGACAGGACATCACCGTCGATGAGGGCCTGCGCAACGTACGGCTTCTCCTGAAAACGCCACCGTTTGATCAACTCGGGGGTGACACCTGGCATGGTGCCCACGAGGGCGACCAGCCACTCATCCTTAAAGCGGAATTTTCGCTCGTTGGCTTGGGGGTCAGCAGGTGTCGTCATGTGTTCCGGTGGGGCACTCTTCTTCTGCTGCTCTATAGATGGCAGGCGGTCATAAATGACTGTTTCGCCCCCCCCAAGATAACACCTGAGGGGGAGGGGTACTCGGACGTCCGGCGAGGAGAGTTTCTCGGCGCCCGGGAGTCGGGGCGAATCTGAAAAACCACCGCCGATTCGCTATTTGCTAAACATCCGATCATACTCTGGAGCCGCGCGCTGCTCCACCCAGGTTCGCGGATCAGAAAAACGTACGCGTCCAACCTGGGGACGCACCACTGGACCGAGATGACGGCTGCGTCGATCCATTCCATAACCTATCCCCAGACAGCCGGGTCGGCTGCGACCCATCGATCGGATAGTGCCATCCGCAACAAGATTTTAAAGCTTCTTCCACCGGCCGAGCTCTCTGCGCTGGTCGAGCGCAGCGATGTTGTAGAGGTGAAGTCGAAGGAGATCCTGTTCGAGCCGGAAGAAAAGCTCGACCACGTTTACTTTCCTGAAGACTGCGTGATCTCGCTAGTCACCGTGATGGAAGACGGCGACCAGGTCGAGGCCATGACAGTTGGCAACGACGGATTCACAGGGATTCCGGTTTTTCACGGCGTCGAGACTACGAAAAACAAAGTCTGCGGCCAGATCTCCGGTACGGCGCGACGACTGACGGCCAAGGATTTTCGCGATCTGGCGCAGGAATGCACGGGGCTCAGGCGACTCCTGCACCGCTACAGCGAGTTCGTATTCGAGACTGTAGCGCAATCCGCCGCGTGCAACCGGCTGCACGTCATCGAACAGCGTTGCGCGCGCTGGCTGCTCATGTCGCAGGATAGGGTCGGCCGCGACAGCTTCGATCTGACCCATGAATTCCTGGCCGAGATGCTGGGAGTTCGCAGGCCGGGCGTGACGGTGACGATGGGAATCCTGGGGAAAGCGGGCTTGATCGCACACGGTCGCGGAAACATCACCGTGGTGAACCGCCCCGGACTCGAGAAAGCCTCGTGCGAGTGTTACCGGACTATCAGGGCGAGGCAGGCCAAGCTGATCGCTTAGCCGCGGCGTTAGGATCGCGACGCGATCTGGCGTCCACGCCAGTTTATGGGCAGCTACCCTACTGCCGCGGCCTCCACCAAAGGCATAACGGACTGAGAGAATAGCTCCATCTCTTCAGCCTGCGGACTGAACTGAAGCAGCAGCAGATCCACTCCCACCGCCTCGAGCTCCCGGATTCTGTCCGCCACCTGCTCGGGCGTCCCAACGAGTCCCGCCCTGAGTCCGCGATTCGATACTGAGTAGTCCTCGAGACTCACCTGCTGGTCGAGGGCGGTGTGCGAGATCCAGTCCTGATAATTCTGGTATCCGGGCGTGCCGGGCTGCACGTTGGTGATGCGCGCGAGCTCCTGACGCGCCTCGTCCTCCGTATCGCGAACGATCGCGTATGCGGCGACACCATATTGCATCGGACCCAAGCCGATTCTTTCGCGACGAGCAGTCATGTCGGCGATCTTCGGCGCGACACGATCCGGCGGGTCGCCGTGCATCACGTAGGCATCACACGTGCGCGAGATCAGCTCTTTCGCGGCGGGGCTTTCACCGCCGGCGTAGATCGTCGGGCGTGGACTGCGCAGAGGCTTGGGCTCGAGAATCGTTTCCTCGACCTTGTAGTGCTGGCCGGCATGGCTGAAGCGCGGCTCGGTCCAGACCCCGTTCACGATCCGCAGCCACTCGTCGGTGCGCGCGTAGCGGTCGTCGTGCTCCTCGAAGTTGATCCCGTAGCGTCTGGCTTCGTCCTTCCACCACGACGACACAACGTTGAGCGCGAGACGGCCGCCAGAGATGCGATCGATGTTCGCC
>DASZZU010000201.1:0-11130 GCA_035544855.1 Gemmatimonadaceae bacterium
TACTCCATTCCGGGCCCTGCGCGCGCTGAGCTCGAGATGCACGGGATGCGACGAGTGGGTCACCGCGTTCTGAATGAGGTTCGAAAACACGCGCTTGATCAATCCCTTATCGCCGGCGAAAACCGGCACATCGTCGGCGACGGATACCGACGCGGTCGCTCGCTCCTGCTGGAAGCGGTGCCCCCATTCGTGAACCAGCTCGGCCAGGAGCGCTCCCGGTGCCATCGGCGCCAAAGTGAGCGATATACGCGCCTCCTCTATTCTCGCAACCTCGAGTATGTCTTCGATCAGGGCGAGAAGATCTTCCGACTTTGTTTCCGCGTCGCCAATGGCGGCTTTCTGCGGCATAGTCACGGAACCGAAGTCGCCGTCGGCGAGCATCTCGAGCGTCGCGAGCACAGATGTCAGCGGAGTTTTGAGATCGTGCACGATCATCTTCATCAGATCGTCGCGCACCTTCTCCAGCTCGCGAAGCTTACGCAGGCTGTCGTCCAGCGCGTCGGTTGCGGCCTTGAGCTTGAGCAGGCTCCGGACGCGTGCACCGAGTACGAGGCGATTGTGCGGCTTGGTAAGAAAGTCGTCACCACCAGCTTCGATGCCCCGCACCCGGTCGCTCGTGTCGTTGAGCGCGGTGACGAATATCACCGGGATGTGCGAGGTGCGCGGATCGCGCTTGATGCGGCGGCACACCTCGAACCCGGTCGACCGGTCGTCGACGCCGAGGTCGCCCGCCGGCATCGACACGTCGAGGATGCAGAGATCGGGATGATGCTCGAATGCCGCCGCGACGGCGGACGGTCCATCGACGGCGGTTATTGTCTCGTAACCGAGGCTGTCCAATTGGGCGAGCAGCAGCTCGACGTTGGCGGGAATGTCGTCAGCAACGAGAATGACCTCGGGCTTCGCATTCGCGCCATCGGCCATATCAGGGTGAAACCCTCAAGCCGAAGCTGAGAATGAGGCCTCTCTCCTTGATATCCCCACCGGCAGACCGGCCTGCGCGTTGAACTGTGAAGTCGAACGCCGCGCGATCACGAGCAAGCGGTACACCCAGCCCCGCCATGAATGAAGTCTCCGAGACTTTCTGGCCGTTGAACCCGAACGGGAGGGTACGGAATCTCGCGCCAGCGCGCATGACGATGATTCGCTGCATGACGCGCGGCCCCGACGCTTCGGCGCCGACAGAATAGTCCCATGCATCGAAGGCCTGGATACTGGTAGCGCCGAACGAATTGAGCGAGCTCCAGGCGTCGTGCGCGACCCGCGCCGAGATGTTGGCGCCGGCAATTCCGTCATAACTCACCGACGCTGAGTAGTGATCCGGAAGTCGCGCGCGTCCCATTGCGCTGTCGCCGGACTCGGCTGTTAGATCGCCCCCCTTTCTGCCGGAGATCGCAAAGCCGATGGCCCGTGATGGATGAAACTCGATTCCAAGCGATGCAGCAAAGCCCGCGTAGCTGAGCCGCGCGCTTTGGAACGTACTGATGTACTTGGCACTGTCCGGAAATTTTTGCGACAGCGTAATGCGATTGCTGCCGCTGAAAACGTGGAAACCCCCGCCGACACGGAGCGCTGGACTCCCCGCCCACGCCAGCGCGAATCGAACGTCGTTGATCGCACCGAGCACCTTGTTCGTTTCTGTCTCGTTGACGCTGTCCGCGCCGACGAGCCGCCTGCGCACAAGACTGGTTTCCGAAGAACGGTCGAGGAAAGTCGACGAGCTGAGACCGAGGGTCCAGGCTTGTCCCATCGGAAGAATGCCAGCAACGAGCGGGAAACGTGCTGTCAATGTGTTGGCCGTGCTCGATCCCGCCGTAACACGCCTGAATTCAGGGGAATACTGAAAAAAGAGAGCAGAAGCCCCCACACCCGCAATCGAAGCGGGCGACACAAGGCTCAGTGCGTCGAAGTCTGACACCGCGCCTCCGGTTCCCTCCGCTCTCGCGCTCATCTGTCCAGTTGGGTAGCCCAGTCCTTGAGTGCTGAGCGCCCCCTGCGCATCTCCACGGGAGCCGATCAGTACCACCGCCAGCGACGCGACAATCAGTGTGCGCATTACGGGATCCCCAGAGGAACGCGAGAAGTGTAGCTGATTCTCAGGCGCGGGCGGAGAGCCACCACGTCCTCACTTGAGGAGAATCGGATCTCGAGCGGGGAGTTACCCTCCGTGAAAGTCTTGAGCACAATCGCGCGAGCAGCGGTATCGGGCGATTGCGTGCGCCAGACCGAGAAAGCCCGCGCAAGCTCAACCTGCTTCAATCCTGCATCACCCGGCGTCACCTTGAGTGTGTCGAGAGCTATGTCGGCGACGATCTGCGAGGCTTTCGTAGGATCCGTTACAGCCTTCCCCGCGAGAACGAGCGCTGGAAGAATCAGAACCGTGTCAGTGGGATCGAGCGATGAATTGGGGATCTGATTCAGAAGCAGTGTCGCTCGCACCACCGTGGCGGAGTCGATGATGCTCGCCGGAATGTTGAACCGCACATAAACCCGCCGCGGCGGAAGTCCACCGACGTCGAGGTTGGAAGGAGACCCCGCCGGCGGGCTCTTCGCTATCACAGTGTAATCGGACAGATGGGAAGCGATGATCGATTCGCCGGTCGGCGTTTGTGAAAATGGCGCCACGATCAGCGGTCCCGTCGCGGTATCCGGAGTTGCGCGGAATGAGAGGAGCGGCGGCGCTCCCCCTTCGGTCGAGACGATCCGCATCTGTGACGAGCTCGACCCGGTAGCGCGAAGACCTATGCGCAGCCGAGCCTTGTTCTGAATCTTGGCAAGGACGGCCG
Organism: Gemmatimonadaceae bacterium; assembly: GCA_035544855.1. GTDB lineage: Bacteria > Gemmatimonadota > Gemmatimonadetes > Gemmatimonadales > Gemmatimonadaceae > UBA4720. Next base: position 2,787 of record DASZZU010000201.1, read on the forward strand.
CGTCGGAGATGTAGTACTTGACGGTGTCCTTGAGATCAGCGCGGTTGAACGACTGCGATGAGATGAAGCGGTCGAGACGAAAGAGAGCGAGAACGGGTGCGCTCGAAGTGTCGTTCGCGGTGGTGTCAACGTCGTACGCCTCGATTGTCACTGGCCCGGGGCCCTTGATCGAGAGCGTATCGATGCGGAGCTGAAGGTAGGCGCTGTCCACCCTGGTTATGGGCCGGACCGAATCACCCTTGGGGGCAAACGTCGCGGGCAGCGAGTCGAACCGGATGATCACCCGTGTGTCGAGCGTGTCGCCCCGTGACGCGAGCAGCAGCCCGGGCTCAGTGCCCAGCCCCGAAAGCGACTGGACGGTGGTGTCGAGAACCACCGCGTCGAGTGTGACGTTCTGCACATCGCCGCCCACCGGCGGACAGAGCACCGAGCACACACCGGAGCTGTCGAGGTTCTCAGAGCACGATGCGAAAGAAACGAACAAGAGCGCGGTCGCGAGCGAGCGCACCAGCAATGACGGAGACTTCACTACGTCCTTCCACGTGATTGGTTCAGCACGAAGGCGTGCGGAAGCAGCTCTTCGAGAGTCCACGAAGCTTCCTTTCCACCGCGCGTGTAGCTGGAGACTCTGATGCTCGGCGCAAACTCGTTCAGTACCTGCCTGCACGCGCCGCACGGAGGAGTCGGCTCACTATCGTCCGTCGCGATTGCGATCTCGTCGAACTCGGTGAGTCCTTGTGAGACAGCATAGGCCACCGCAAGGGTTTCCGCACAGATCGCCAAGCCGTAGGCGGCATTTTCCATATTGCAGCCGGTGATGAGGCGGCCACTCTTGGTGCGCAGGGCAGCTCCGACCCGGAAGTTCGAGTACGGGGCATACGCGTTATCCAGCGCACGCATCGCTGCCTCCCTGAGGGAGGCATTCGTTTCCGACTTCGGGGTCATCAGACTATCAGCTCTGTCAGGAACGATTTGCCCCGACCTCTGAACGAGAGCCCGAACCACTCCGCAACGGTCGCGCCGAGGTCGGAGAAGGTGTCGCGCTCGCCAAGGTCGCGGGGCACCACGCGCATGCCCCCCGCCAGGAGAGGAACGCATTCGCGGGCATGATCCGAAGATGGAGTGGTAGGGTCGTTGCCGTGGTCGGCCGTGATGAACAGCAGATCTTCCTCTTTGAGCCGCGATGTGATGGAGGGCAGAGCTGCGTCGAACTCGCGCAGCGCACCATAAAATCCCGCAACGTCATTGCGGTGCCCGAACAACTGGTCGAAATCTACTAGGTTGGCGAAGAGGAACCCACTCTCCGCGGTCGAAAGCCAATTCTTGATGCCGCGGATGCCGTCGGCATTCGAGGCCGTGTGCGTAGCGGTAATCGAACGACCCGCGAAAAGATCGTCGACCTTGCCGACTCCAGCGCGTGGGATGCCTGCTTCGGCAAGGGCATCGAGGAGCGTCTTGGAAGGTGGGTCGATGGAATAATCGCGCCGATTCGCTGTCCGCTTGTATTCGCCTTTCTCGACAACGAAAGGACGCGCTATCACGCGTGACACGTCGTGAGGAGGCTCGAGCATCGCACGCGCAACCTCGCACGCGCGATGAAGCTCGGTCAGTGGAATCACCTCTTCGTCGGCTGCGATCTGGAAAACCGAGTCCGCCGACGTGTAAACGATCCAGCTTCCGCTCGCGCGCTGCTCGGCCGCAAAGCGGTTCATCACGTCGGTACCGCTCCCTACCACATTCCCGATCACACCGCGTCCAGTCTCTCGAGCAAATCGTTCGATCAGCTCATTGGGAAAGGCGCGCGGATAAGTCGGGAACGGACGCTCCAAATGGACGCCGGCGATCTCCCAATGCCCTGCCGTGCTGTCTTTCCCCGCCGACGCGGGCCGCATGGTCCCCCAGGCGCCCGTCGCGTCGCCGCGGGGAGCGATGCCTTCAAGCTGTCGAATATTCCCGAGTCCGAACCGTTCGAGCCGCGGAAGTCTCAGCCCGCCGCACGCCCGCGCCACATTCCCCAGTGTGTCGCTGCCTGCGTCTCCGTATTCAGCCGCGTCGGGCGCTTCGCCGATGCCGACGCCATCGAGGATTATGATGACTGCGCGCTTCAAGACTATAGACCCGTATAGGTTCTCTCGACGCGCGATCGCAATCCCGTGAGCAGCTCGTACGGCGACATGCTCGCATCGTCGGCGACGCGCTCCACGGTGAGAACGGTATTCCCCGACCGGCCAATCAGGGTTACCGCGTCCCCGACTTCACATCGCAGGGTCGTGACATCGATCATTGTCATGTCCATGGTAACGGTACCCGCGATCGGCGCAATCGTACCACCAACCAACACTGTGCCCACCTGGCTGAGAGATCGCGGATAACCATCAGCGTATCCGATCGCGAGGGTTGCGATGCGGGCGTCATGCTCGACCCGAAGAGTCGCATCGTAGCTGACGGTGTCCCCAGCCTCGAGCTTCCGAATCTCCACGATTGGAGCACGCATGTGTACGACTGGCTCCGGCTGAATGGCGGAGGTGCTGCCGCTCCCCACGCCGTAAAGAAAAATTCCCGGACGCACCAGGTCCCAGGCGCTTCGGCCCTTCCGCGCGATCGATGCGCTATTGTCGGTATGCAGCAAACGCGGGCGCGAGGGCAGGCGGGATATGGAGTCGCGAAAGAGCTGCTCCTGCGCTTCCAGCGTCCCGTCGTTGAGCTCGGCGGAATGAAAGTGAGTGAACGCGCCCTCCGGCGGGGCCAGCGCGGCGAGCTGCGCGATCTCATCGATTTCGCGCCATGGGATGCCAGCCCGACTCATCCCGGTATCGATCGAGAGATGCCACGCCCCGCCACCCGCCCGCCGCCACGCTTCGATCTCCTGAGGGAAGCCGAGTGTGGGCGTCAGTCGCGCCGAACGCGCGCGCACGAGCTCCCCTTCCAGGAGCGGAGTGAAGATTACGACCGGCCGGGAGACACCGAGGTCGCGCAGCTCTTCGCCCTCGGTTACCGTGGCGACACCGTAGCCCCATGGCTCGAGCACCTCGAGCGCGCGCAGCGCTGCCTTCGCGCCGAGGCCATAAGCGTCTGCCTTGATCATCGGCAGAAGCGGCACTCCCGCGCGCCGCGCGACCGCGGCTCCATTACGCTGCAACGCGCCCAGATCGATCTCGACCCGAGCGCGAGCTAATGTCTGCTTCATTGACGCTTCATTTACGTTGCGGGTAGTATACCCCGGACCTCAGATCCCTTCAAGAAAACGAGCTTAGCCGCGCGTCATGACTCATGGATAAGACACATTCGCTGGACGACACGCTTGCGCTCATGCGCGACCTCCGGAAACGGTGCGAGTGGGACGCCGCGCAGACACACGAGTCTCTTCGACCGTATCTCATCGAGGAAGCAAACGAGCTCGACGACGCGATCAGGCTCGAAGATGACAGATTGATGCGCGAAGAGCTGGGCGATGTACTGTTCCAGGTGCTGTTTCACTCCGTACTCGCGGAGGAGCGCGGCGCTTTCGATTTCGCCTCGGTGGCGGAGGCTCTCATCACCAAGATGAAGGGTCGCCATCCGCACTTGTACGGCGATGCGGCAAAGGAGCCGTGGGAGCGGATGAAATCCAAACAGCGGAAGAGCATTGCTGATGGTCTACCGGCAGCATTGCCCGCGCTTCACCGCGCGCACCGTCTTCAGGATCGAGCCGCAGGTGTGGGGTTCGACTGGCCCGATGTCGATGGGCCCGCGGAGAAGGTGGCGGAAGAGCTCGAGGAGGTACGGGCAGAGCTTCGGAAATCACCGCCTCCGAAGCTGGGGGGGCCACCGTCGCTCGACGAGCGACACTATGCTCTCGAAGGGGAGCTCGGCGATCTCCTGTTCGCTGTCGTCAACCTTTGCCGAAAAGCAGGGGTGCACGCATCAATAGCGCTCGACAAGGCGAACGCGAAGTTCGAGCGGAGGTTTCAGGAGATCGAGCGACTGGCAAAAGAGCGCGGAATCGACGTCGCACACGCCGGCCTCGAGAAGCTCGACGCGCTCTGGGAGGAAGCGAAGCGCGGCGAGAATTCTTCCAAGGGAGGATAGCAGCGCCAGGGACTATCAGCTGATCCAGGTGCCCAGGGCGATCGCCCACACACTGAACAGGAGGCTCGCGATCGCCAGCACGCCCACGGCTCCCAGCAGGATGCACAGAGCATCCAGAAATGCGCGCGGAAGTCGGCTGTCCCGCGTCACCGCGCTTGAGCGAGCTCGGTCGGCAATTCCCCACCCACCATAAGCGAAGAAACAGAGCGCGAGACTAGCAACTACCAGCCACCCGGATGGCCGCCAGTGCAGAGCTGCGGCGAAACCCGCGAGTCCAATGATCAGGTCAATGGACAACCGACGAACCGACGCCGACTTCGCCCGGTGCGCGAGAAACTCCGGCAGGCTGGCGTCTGGTCTGAGAACAGAGAGTACCATCATATATCGGGAATTTACTCCGTTTCCTCTTCCGCCTCGTCGCCGTGCTCCACGATGTCGCCGGGCTGGAAGAGGATGCCGTGCAATATCTCGCGCCATTTCGGGTTCCGGCGCAGGAGGAACTCCAGATCCATTCCAAAGTGCTTGAACTCTTCGTGCTGCGCGTTCCGCATGATGGCTTTGGCCTCTCGGTCCTTCTCGAGCGCGAGACGCTGCTCGTACCAACCGATCGCTTCCGCCTCTTCGATGAGCGAGGTGATCATGCGCGCAAAGGTGCGCGTCTTTGCCGAGAGCTCGCCCGGCGGCTCGTGATATTGGTCGAACCCCATCAGACCTCCGTCGAACCGGGTAAGAATGCGTTCACGGCTTGAGTCGATTCATTGTTCGCGGGAAGGCGATCGCCTCCCTGATGTGATGGATTCCACATATCCATCCTACCGTTCTCTCGAGGCCAAGCCCGAAGCCGGAGTGCACGAACGTTCCATACTTTCTGAGATCGAGGTACCAGTTGTAGGCATCTAGAGGAAGATTTTCCTCCTTGATTCGGGCCAGCAGCTTGTCGTGATCGTCTTCGCGTTGCGAGCCGCCGATGATCTCGCCGTACCCCTCCGGAGCGAGCAGATCGTCGCACAACACCGTGCGCGGATTATCGGGATTCTCCTTCATGTAGAACGCCTTCGCTGCCTTGGGATAGTTGTAGATGAACACCGGGCGGTCTTGGCCTTCGACGAGCAGCGCTTCGTCTTCCGCGCCCAGATCGTCGCCCCACGTCACCGAGCTCCCCTTCGACTGCAGGATCTTTACCGCGTCGCTGTAATTGATGCGGGGAAACGGTGCCTTGATGCTCTCGAGCTTGGAGAGATCGCGCTCCAGCTCTTTCAGCTCGGGCTGTCGGCGTTCCAGAACCCGCGCGACGATATACGAGACGAATTCTTCCTGCAGCCGCATGTTGTCGTCCGAATCGTTGAACGCAACCTCGGGCTCTACCATCCAGAATTCAGTCAGGTGACGTCGCGTCTTCGATTTCTCGGCGCGGAAGGTCGGGCCGAAGCAGTAGATCTTGCCAAGAGCGGCCGCTGCCGCTTCTCCATAGAGCTGACCGGTCTGCGCGAGATACGCCGTCCCTTCGTCGAAGTACTCCGTTGCGAACAGTCCGCTACGCTCGCCGATCGCCGCGGTGAGTATCGGAGTGTCGACCAGGGTGAAGTCGCGCTCGTAGAAGAAGTCGCGGATCGCCTGTTCAGTCTCGTGCCGGATCCGCGCGATCGCGCGCTGCCTCGGCGTTCGCAGCCAGAAATGCCGGTTGTCGAGCAGGAAGTCGATTCCGTGCTCTTTCGGCTGGATCGGGTAGTCGATCGGGCTCTCTCCATAAATGGAGAGCTCCTTTACCGCGAGCTCGAAGCCGCCCGGTGCCCGGGCATCCGGACGCACCTCGCCCTGAACTTCGATCGAGGTTTCCTGAGTGAGCTTTCCGAAGCGGGTCCAGCTATCCGGAGATACCGAGTTCTTGACGAGAACTGCTTGCAGCAGGCCGGTGCCGTCCCGTAGCACGACGAACGCGACCTTGCCTGAAGAACGGAGATGAGCGACCCAACCCCGCACGCGTACGGTTTCCCCGGCGTGAGAGGGCAGCTCTGAGATTCTTGAATATGGGGGAGTCATGAGTGAGCGCAGTAGCGCGGCAAGGTAGATCACGCTCGTAGCGAGTGTCAACCGCAGTGATCGCTCCCCGGCCCAGGGATTGGCGATCACGGTATTGTTGCGGCGCGGTTCCGTTGCATCACGGCCCTCGGTACTATTACAGGCTTGCCGCGACGAACCCCGATCGAAAGCACGGACAAAAGGTCCCCTTCAACATGACCCTGCGCGCCCGCCTCAGCTGGGGCCTGTTTGCCATCGCGGTGGTTCTTATGGTACCGCTGCTTCTCTCGCTAAAGTCTCTCGAACATCTCCACGAGACGAGCCGACTCTTGCGCGACCGCGAATTCGCGGCGTCCATGCTGCTCGGCTCCTTCCGCGAGCGGACCGATGACGCACGTCGCGCGGAAGATGCGCTGGCGGTCATCCACGACCAGAATAGCGCGACGCGCATGCAGCACGAGATCGACGGCCTGGTCTCGCTGACCGATTCACTCGATCGCTACCGGCTGGACCTCTCGGCCACCCAGATTCGCAGCTCGCTGGATTCGCTTCGCGCGGCCGCACGCGACGAGTACGAACAGGCTTCGGCCGGCCGCGGGGCCATCGCCGAGATGATTTCTCAAAAGAGAACCCGTCCAGCAATCGCTTCGGTCGACAGCGCATTGGGCGCGAGCGCGACAACGCTCCGCACTCGGACCCGCCAGCGGGTTGCGGATGCTACCAGTGAAACCCTGAATGCCGAGAGACTCGTGGCCGGAACGCTTCCCGTTGCGCTGCTCGTCGCACTCGCAATCGGTATCTGGCTGCTGCGTTCCGTAAGCAGACCCGTGTACGAGCTGGAGAAGGGCATGCATGCGATCGCCGAAGGTGATCTCAGTCACCAGCTTGGCATAGCGCCGAATCAGAAGGAGGAATTCGGGCGGCTCGCAGCCAGCTACCAGGCCATGGCGAGACAGCTCGCCGAGCTCGAGCGAATCCGTGCGGAATTCGTGGGAGTGGCTTCACACGAGCTCAAGACGCCGATCAATGTCATCATCGGGTATCTAGAGCTGCTCGAGGAAGGAATTTACGGCGAGGTCACGCCGAAGCAGAAAGAAGTGCTACAAACCATCACGAAACAGGCTAACACGCTGACGCGCCTGGTGAAGCGTCTTCTCGACATCAGCCGCTTCGAGGCCGGTGGCGGCAAAATCGACGTACGGGAGGTTGATCTCTCCAGGTTTCTCACAACGCTGGAGAGCTCGTTCTCGGTCCTGGCGAATCAGCGAGACATCTCCTTCACGGTCAATCACCGGGAAGATCTGCCAAGCAAGGTCTACTGGGACGAAGACCGAATCAACGAGGTGCTCGGCAATCTCCTCTCGAATGCATTCAAGTTCACGCCGCGCGGGGGCAAAGTGGCGCTCACCGTGGGCGCCCAGCAAAAAGTCATCATCACTGTGACAGACACCGGCGTGGGGATCTCCGCCGAACAACTGCCACACATTTTTGACAAGTTCTTCCAGGCGGACAATCAAGCTCAGGCAGCCACCAAGGGCGCGGGTTTAGGCCTGGCGATTGCGAAAGAAATCGTCGAAGCCCATGGCGGGCAGATCACGGTGGAGAGCCAGCTGGGCGAGGGAACGACCTTCGTCGTCACTCTGCCAGCCGAGCCCACGGGAGTGAGACTACGGCGCCAAACTGCGTCTAAGCCTGAGGTAGTCGGATGAGAACGTTTCGAACAATGTTGTGCGCGTTGGCCGTGGGCGGGTGCGCCCATTTCCCAGTCGCGGAGCCAAGTGTTCAGAACAATTGGGACAGGACCTTGGATTACGCGCGACGTGACGTAGATGCCGGTAATTATTTCGCCGCGGATCGGCTGATCGACGAATACGTACGGGTTCACCCGGACAGCCGGGAGGCGAAGGAGATCGCTTTCTGGAAGGCCCTGTACACGTTGGATCCTGCCAACGAGCGAGGCTCACTGGCGGGCGGTATAGCCGCGCTGGATCAGTATCTCGCTTCAGGCGATTCGACCGCATGGTACCGCAACGAAGCGCTGGTTCTGCGACGCACAGCGGCCGTGGCGCAGGGTGTGACGGTGGGAGCCGGCACTCCCTCTGTAACCGCGCCTTCAGGCACGCCGGCGAAAGACACCGCGACGGTGGTGACCAAAACGAGGGATGAAGAGATCGCCTCGCTGAAGGATCAGCTCGCAAAGAGCAAGGACGAGCTGGCGAAGGTGAGCGCCGAGCTCGACCGGATCAAGAAGCGGTTG
>DASZZU010000202.1:0-4376 GCA_035544855.1 Gemmatimonadaceae bacterium
CTCTTCGTTGATCAGGGCCTCGGCGCTGTCGCGATCGACGCCGATCACGGTCCAGTACGATTGCTCGCTCAGGAACGGCCTCGGGTAGCTCCCCCTCGGCGCATCCCTGGCAATCGTCATGAAGAAATCGTTCTCGCTCGCGGCCCACTCGAGCGGCTTGATGCTGATGTCGCGGATGCCGTAGCCGCTCCTGTTCTCCGGCGATATGAGCACGATGCGCAGGAAGTGCGCATCGCTCTCCGGCATGTACAGGTAATCGCGGAAGAGTGGGGATAGTGCGATCGCCGTTTTTGTCCAAGCCGCGGGTTGAACGAGTGGCGCGGCGGAGCTCCTGTTGACGGTGTAGAGCGTTCGCCAGCTCTGTCTGTCTTGCGAGCCTTGCACTTCGTAGAAATTCGCGCGTCGTCCGGGCTCCCATCCGATCACGATCCCGCCGAATTCCCGGCGCGTGAGGAAATCGATGTCGATCGTCTCCGCGCCAGGTGGTACCAGGCCGGGGGGCACCACAACGGTGCCACTCGGTGTGTGGTTCACGCGAAGCAGCGCGCTCCGCCAGGCAGTCGTCTGGTCGGCGTCAGTCGCACGACCGATGTCGTATCCCTGCGCCTGCGATGATGCGGTTATGCCCGGAGCGGGATAGAAGCGCGTTGCGGGGCCGAGTGGTGTAACCGCCAGGTCGTCGAGCCAGATACTCCCCTTGCCGCCGGTGCCCGCGGTGATCGCGATCTCGATGGCCGAGAAGCGCTTCAGATCCTTGTCGCTGGTGGGTCCCCACGCGAATGAGATCTGCCGCTTCTTTCGTGTGATCGTTTGCCAGTCCTTCGGAAACTGAAAGTTCGTATTGTTCGACCACCAGACGTTCTCACCGGTCGAGTCTATGAGCTTGAACTCGAGCGTGTTGGTCGGCGCGTCGCCTTTGATCGCGAACGAGAACTCGTAGTTGGGCGGCAGCGTCATGCTGAGCGGGCGATGGATTACTGCGTACCCGCCGTGCCCGTGGAAATCGAAATCCACCCGCATCGCTCGGCCGTGCACACCGTTCGAATCCGGATGGACGGATATCTCGACACCATCGGCGGGCGTGGTGGACCACTGGCTCACTGAATCGAACGCATCCAGCACTATGGTAGGCACACTTGTTTGTGGTGCGGGCGTTTGCGCCTGCACCTTTACCGCAATGATGCCGTACATCAACAACACGGTCGAACCACGAATCATCCCTTGACACTCCCGGCCATTACGCCCTGGATGTAGTAGCGCTGGAGGAACAGAAACACGAGCAACACGGGTATAACTGTTAGCACTGACCCGGCCATCATCAGCTCCGTGTCCATCACGTGCTCACCCGAGAGATTTGCCAGCGCGACGGGCAGCGTATAATGCGCCTCGTCGCTAAGCACAATCAACGGCCACATGAAGTCGTTCCACGTCGCCAGGAAAGTCCAGATCGCGAGCGTTGCGAGGATCGGTAGAATCCCCGGCACCACCACCGACCAGTAGATCCTGAGCTCCGACGCGCCGTCGATGCGCGCGGCGTCGAGCATGTCGTCGGGAATCGACAGCGCGTACTGCCGGATGAGAAATATCCCGAAGATGCTTGCCATCCCCGGGATGATCACGCCCCAGTAGGTGTTGATGAGATGGAGATTCTTCATCAGCAGGAAGAGCGGCAGCATCGCCACCTGCACGGGCAGCACCAGGCCCAGCGACAGGATCCGGAACGCCCGATCGCGTCCGCGAAATCTGAGCTTCGCAAATGCGTAGCCCGCCATCGAGTTGATTACGAGCGAGAGGCCCGTGACGATGAACGCGATCAATGCGCTGTTGAACAAGTAACGGCCGAGATTCAGCCTGGTGAAGAGCTCGCCGTAATGGGAAAACGTTATTCGACTCGGGAAGAAATGCGGCGGATAGGTGCTCGCTTCCCCAGTCGGCATGAACGACGCGGAGAGCATCCACAACATCGGCAGGAGGGCTATCATCGCGCCGATGATGAGAAGAGCGTAGAGGATTACCTGCGAGATGCGCCGCCGTGTCCGCGCCGAGTCCGCAAGCCCGTAGCCACCAGCCGGCACGCCGTCAGCCCCCGGCAGGTAGTCTTCGGTTGCTTTTCTCCCGTCGCGCGCGACGAACCTCGGATTGGTGCGCGACACTCAGGTTCTATCCTTCTGTAGTCGGAACTGGATGAGAGTAGCGATCAGGATCACCACGAACAGCACGAAGGCGATCGACGCCGCGTAGCCCATCCGCCACCAGCGGAAGCCTTCCTCGTACATCATCAGCACGACGCTGGTGGTGCTGCGGAGCGGCCCGCCCTGGGTCATCACGTACGGCTCGGAGAAAAGCTGAAAGTAGCCGATCATCGTGATCACGCCGACGAAAAGGAGCGTCGGGCCCAGGAGTGGCAGCGTGACGTAGAAGAAACGGCGCACCGGACCCGCACCGTCGATCTCGGCGGCATCGTAGAGATCCTGCGGAATCGCCTGTAGTCCGGCGATGAAGATCAGCATGTTGTAGCCGAAGTTCTTCCACACCGACATCAGGATGATCGCCGGCATCGCCCAGTGAGGGTTGCCCAGCCAATCGATTGGTCCAATACCGAAATGACCGAGCGCGTAATTCAACAACCCGTAGCGGGTGTGGTACAGGTAGCGCCACACAATCGCGACCGCGACGAGCGTGGTGACGAACGGAGTGAAGTAGATAGTGCGGAAGAAGCTTTTAAATCGCAGCAGCTTCGAGTTCAACAGGAGCGCCGTCCCAAGTGAAACGGCGATCGTCAGCGGACCGCCGACAATCGCGAAGTAGAATGTATTCTTGAGCGCCGTCCAGAACTCGGGCGCGTGGAGGAGCTTGACGTAATTCGCGAGGCCTATGAATCGTGTCGTCGGGGGATTCGCGATTGCGTAGATGTCGAAGTCGGTAACGCTGAGAACCAGCGACGCGAGAACAGGAAGGAAGAAAAAGATGAAGATGAGAGCGAGCGCTGGTGCCAGGAACAGCCATGCTGCTTTGCCAACGTCTGATGGCATGCGCGAACCAGGTGGAATCGTCGCGCTCATTTCTTTGGCGCCGCCTGAGCGAGCAGGTATCTCCTCTTCTCGAGCATGGCATTCACATCCTGATCGAGCGAAGCCAGCGTCTGATCGACCGTCTTCGCCTTTCGTATCGCCTGCTCCCCGTGCTCGAAGATCGTAGTTGCGATCTCCTCCCACTCCGGCACCTGGGGCAGCGGCACCACCCGCTCGAGCTGATCACGAAACGCGCGCGCGTACTTGTTGTTGGCGAGGGCCGAGTCCTGCCAGGCAGTTTTCCGGGGAGGGAGATCCCCGGTGAGCTTGTAAAATTCGAGCTCGAGCGATGGACGCGACAGATACTCCATCAACTTCCACGCCTCTGCCTTGTGCTGGGATCCGGCGAAGAGCGATAGACTCGACCCGCCCGCCATCGACACGCCCGGACCGTTGATGCCCGGCATCGGCGCAGTCGACCACTTGTTCTGGACCGCCGAATCGAGGCGATTCTTGAACTCGCCGATGTACCACGGCCCCGAGATGTACATCGCGATGTTTCCGCGCTCGAACTCCTGAAAGAGGTTCGACACCTGGGTGCTGCTGACAGGCGAGGCGAACCCCTGACGGTAGAAGCTTAGATAGAAATCGAATGCCTTCCTGAATGCCGGCTCCTCGAAAGCGCCGTATCGTCCGCCGTCGCGGAGAATCGGCGAGCCCGTCTCGAGGGCGAAGCCAACCGGCTGCGGCCATTCGTTCGTCGGCATCAACATCGGGAACTGCCTTGCCGACATCTGCGACTTCATCTTCTTCATCGCGGTGACCCAATCGGCCCACGTCGTCGGAAATGTCTTGTAGCCCGCCTTGGCCAGAAGATCGGTGCGATAGAAAATCAGCCGCGTATCGACGTACCACGGGATCCCATACGTCTTCCCGTTGACGACGTTCGTCTTCCAGATTCCGGGGAAGAAATCGTCTCGTCGAATCTCCTTCGATGGCGCGACGAAAGAGTCGAGCGGCGCGAGTGAGTTGAGCGCGACGAACTCCGGCACCCAGGTGTTGCCGAGCATTGCGATGTCGGGCGTGGCCTCGCCGACGTAGGCGGTGAGCAGTTTCTCGTGCGCGGCGGTCCACGGGATTTGCTGGACTTCGACGTGGATGTCGGGGTGCTCTTTCTCGAATCCGGGAATGAGCTGGGAGAGGACTTCGCCCTCGCGGCCCATTGCCCAAATTCGAAGAGTTGTCTTGTTGCCGGCCGAGGCGGAGGAGCACGCGAGGATGAAGACTGCAAACAGGAAGCTTGCGCCCAGACGCGGGAAGCGCTGGCTTGGCATATGCTGCCTAATCTCTAGCGGCTTCATTCTC
>DASZZU010000203.1:0-1549 GCA_035544855.1 Gemmatimonadaceae bacterium
CAGCCGGGACCTCCACGTCGAAGCCAAACTCCAACTATCACGGATGGGTCGGTCGATGATGATCAATTTGAATCGCTCTGCGCGCCTGCTCCTACTCGGACTGTGCACCGCCGCATCTGTCGGCACGCTCGCGCCGAGTGCGAAAGCACAGAGCACAGCGGCTCCGGCTGTCGCACCGCAGAATGCGCAGCCAGCCAAACCGGAATTCGACAAGACCGAAGCGCCGATCGCGATGCGCGATGGAGTGCACCTCAACACCGACATTTATGTTCCCAAGGGTGTCAGTGGTGATCTGCCCATCATTCTGATCCGTACGCCTTACGGGATCGAAGGCGCAGATCGCGTCATCGGAGGAGGCTCCACGGGAGAGCTCGCGCGTGACGGCTACATCTTCGTCCTGCAGGACATTCGCGGGCGGTTCAAATCAGAAGGTCAGTTCGTGATGCTGCGGGCGATGCGTGACAAGCGTGATGCAAAGGCCATTGACGAGAGCACTGACGCCTACGACACCATCGACTGGCTCGTCAAGAACGTGCCGCACAACAACGGCAGAGTCGGCATGCGTGGCGTGTCGTATCCCGGCTGGCTGACGGTGATGGCAATGCTCGATCCGCATCGCGCGCTCAAGGCAGTGTCACCGCAGGCATCTCCCGCCGACATGTTCATCGGCGATGATTTTCATCACAACGGCGCGTTTCGCCTCAGCTACGGCTTCGAGTACGCGACCGCGATGGAAACCTCGAAGGTGATCTCTCCCTACTCGTTCGATCAGCCCGATCTATACGACTGGTACCTCAAGGTTGGCTCTCTCGCGCACATCAACGAGCGCTATCTCCACGGCAAGATGCCTACGTGGAACGACTTTGCCAACCATCCCAGCTACGACTCGTTCTGGCAGCGCCAGGCATTTCCGCGAAATCCGGAGGGTGTGAAGGTGCCCACGCTCAATGTTGCCGGCTTCTGGGACCAGGAAGATTTTTTCGGACCAGTAAAGATCTACGAGACGCTCGAGCCGCGCGACACTCAGAACCTCAATTACCTCGTGATCGGTCCATGGAACCATGGTGGGTGGGGAGGGCCGAGCGGGCAGAAGCTCGGGAGTATCGACTTCGGCAGCCCGACCGCTCTCGACTTCCGGAGGAACATCGAGGCGCCTTGGTTCGCGTACTGGCTGAAGGACAAGGGAACGCTCAAGCTGCCTGAAGCGACGACCTTCGAAACCGGGTCGAACACCTGGCAATCGTTCGACGCCTGGCCCCCGCGCAAGGGTGTTACGAAGCGGCCACTCTACTTCCGCGCCAACAAGCGGCTCTCCTTCGACACTCCGACCGATCGCTCCGACAGGGCCTTCGACTCTTACGTTTCAGATCCGGCGAATCCCGTCCCGTACCGCAAGCGTCCGATCCTCCCTCTTTTCGGTGCCGATAACACCTGGAGCCGCTGGCTCGTGGACGACCAGCGTTTCGACAATGACCGTTCGGATGTCGCGATCTGGCAGACGCCTCCGCTGGAGGGTGACGTCGAGATCGCCGGCGCGATTGCCGCACAC
>DASZZU010000204.1:0-2001 GCA_035544855.1 Gemmatimonadaceae bacterium
GACGTTCGCCCTCGCCTGCGCGAACCTGGCTATGGCGTACACCGAGCTGGCCGAGACCGGTGTAGCAGTGCCCGACGTTGCGTATCGGCGCGCAGCGGAAGCTGCGGCGAACGCGCTGAGGCTCGATCCCGAGCTTGACGCAGCACATTGCACGATGGGGTACCTGAAGGTGGTGCGCGAGTTCGACTGGTCCGGTGCCGAGCGGGACTTCAAGCGGGCATTGGAGCTGAGCCCGAGCAGCGCCGATACCTATGATCTGTACGGACGCCTGTGCGCGGCGCTCGAGCGCTACGACGAGGCAATTGCGCTGCAGCATCGCGCCCACGAGCTGGACCCGCTGGCTCACAGGATGGATCTCGTGACGACCCTTTTGCGCGCTGGGCGCTACGATCAGGCTCTCGTTGAGGCCGAGAATGCTATGGAGCTCGACCCTGACTATGATCGCGCGCGGGCCACGCTCGGGTGGGCGTACTTCCTCAGCGGAAGGAAGGACGAGGGTTTGGCCGAATTGGAGCGAGCGGTTTCGGTGTCTCCGGGAAACACGCTTTGGTTGGGCCAGCTGGGAGAGGCCTATGCCCTGGCCGGCAACGCGGCGAAGGCGCGAGAGATACTGCGAGAGCTCGAAGAGCGGGCGCGGGTCGCATACGTCTCACCCTACCATTTCGCATACGTCTACACCGGCTTGGGCGACGCCGACCGGGCAATGGACTGGCTGGAGCGTGCGGTGGCAGAACGCACCGGGCCAGCATACAGCATCAAGGGCTCGTTCCTGTTAACGCCCCTCCACGCGCATCCCAGATTTCGCGCGTTGCTCCGGCAGATGAAACTGGAGTAACGCTTTTTCCGATACCTCATTCAGTTGATCCCGCGGCAGACTATGGCTGACGAAGCCCGTGACTACTTGATCCGGCAGTTCGAAACGGCGTGGAAGCTCACCAACCTCCACCTCGACGGACTCTCCACTGACGAGTGCTTGTGGCGCCCTGCTCATGAGGGATTGCACGTGCATCAAGTCCCTGATGGAAGGTGGCGCGCCGATTGGCCGGATCACGAGGGATATGACGTCGGTCCGCCGAGCATCGCATGGCTGACGTGGCACCTCGGCTTCTGGTGGTCCATGGTGCTCGACCACTCATTCGGCGACGGGGCTCTCTCACGCGAGAACGTGACGTGGCCTGGCAGTGCCGACGACGTACGCGAATGGCTCGATCGGCTACAGAGACAGTGGCGAGTGGTACTTGAGCAGGTCACCGACGACGACCTGCGATCGGCACAGCGAACACGATGGCCTTTCCTGGACCGTCCGTTCGGTGACGTTATCGCATGGGTCAATGTCGAACTCACGAAGAACGCCGCCGAGATCGGCTACGCACGCTTCCTCTACGCCGTCAGCGCCAGCTGAGGTTACAGCAAGCGCGCTCCGGAATCTCTCGGCCGACACGCTCGCGGCCAGCTCCGGCGGCAGGATCTTGATGACGACCTTTCGATCGAGGTCGTGATCTTCGCCCACGAACACGAGCGCCATTCCGCCACCAGTGAGCTCACGCTAGAAACCGGGATAGGGTGAAAGGTTGGCATCCGAGTTGGGCGCCGTACGACGGGGTTAACACATCGGCCCTCACGTGCGTCTACTCTTCAGCACGTAGCGAGGATGATCATGCGAATCACAAAATTGACCGGCATCGCCGCGGCGCTACTCAGCATCGCGCCTATGGGCATATCGGCGCAGAGCTCGGGCGCCAGGAAGAGTCAGGCTAAACCCGTGGTCATACGCTCCGATGTGCGCGAGCTGCCCGCCGATCAACAGATCATCCACGCGCTGAATCGCCTGACGTTCGGCCCAAAGCCGGGTGATGCGCTCAAGGTGCGCGCGATCGGCCTCGACAACTGGATCGATCAGCAGCTTCACCCCGATAAGATCGACGACTCCGCGATGGAGCAGTTCGTCGCGAAGTATTCCGTGCTCCATCAGGATCAGAACGCACTGCTCCAGCAGTACGC
>DASZZU010000205.1:0-7947 GCA_035544855.1 Gemmatimonadaceae bacterium
GCAATGCGGGCAGTAGATCACCGCCCTTCCCTCGGGAAGAGTGCCACCACAAAAGCGACACCCATCGGGCCGCTCCATCGTCGAGATCGCCGGGACCGAGAAGGTCGTGCCTTCGGTCGATCCGTTGCCGCCCGTAGTGCCCGTTGCGATCGCTCCGACTGAATATCCCCCCGCGTTCTGGGCTGGAATCGAGACTCCAAGCTTCTGCACGGCAGCAGGCACGAGAGAGATGCGCGTCTCCGCATAGTCGCGGAACGCACCGAGATCGGGATGCTGAGATGCTAATTCCTCCTTCAGCCGGTCCTGCATCGACTGATCGGCGCGAACGTATCCGTTCTCTCCGGCCAGCAGCCGCATCACCGCTGCTTCGTAATCCTGGTTCGTCTCTATGCCGAGATCGCGCCGGTAGTGCCTGTAGGGAACCAGAGTGTCGTACAGCTCCTGCACCGTGAACGGCACGCTCAGATATTCGGCGTGCCCGTTCCGGATGTTGTGCACCAGTCGCTGAAACAGTCGGTCTAGATCGTCCATGCTCGCTTGCTCGGCTGGAATGAATGAAGTTCGGGGAAAGGAGCGGTTTCCTTCAAGCGGAGCGGCCCTTCCTGGTGCTTCGCCATCCACCTGGCGAACTCGGACTGCCGTAAACCGCCAGAGTTGGATTGTTCCACCGCCGCACGCGTCGCCAGAAAGTTCGCGTATTCATTCTGCGGGTGCCCTTGGTGGCCACCGACCCATCTCCAGTGACACTCGTGCGAAGAGACTACGGAGTCCGCTTCCTTCCAAAGCTCCAGATTCAGAATTGGGCCGCCTTTCTTCTTCCAGCCTCGCGCCTTCCAGTTATGAATCCACTCGCTCATCCCTGAAACGATGTACTTCGAATCGCTCGTGAAGACAACACGATACGAATTGCCGCTCTTGGAGATCGCGCGAAAGGCCTCGATCACGGAGCGCAGAGCCATTCGATTGTTGGTAGTGGCAGGCTCCGAGATCCAGTAATCGCACCGGGTCACCTCATTGGATTTCGGGTGAATCCATTCGATCAATCCGCCGGCACCGCCGGGGTTGTCTCCGTCGTGGCCGTTGCCGATGCAGGACTCATCGGCGTAGATGGCAACCAGGTCGCCGGACTTTGCGCGCGTCACTTCACCACCTCGAAGCTGTCCATCTCGTCGAGGTAGAGCGTGATCTGATCGCCGGTGGTCGGATGGGTGGCTTCAACGGCTTCGCGCCCGCTGATCATGCGCAGCCTCTGCGGGACGACAACGTACTCGGTTCCACGGCGGTACGCTGAAATCCGTTTACCATTCGTGATCGCGCGCTCGAGCATGTCGTACTGCTTGTGCGTCCACTGTGCCAATGAAGCCTCTCCTTGCTCGCGCGTCCCCTACACTTCGCCGCACCACTCGCGGACGACGCGAGCGAGTACTCTCGTCGCACGCTCGATGTCATCTACCGGTACGAATTCTTCGGCTGCATGCGCAAGAGCAATGTCGCCCGGCCCAAAGCAAACCGTTGGAATGCCAGCGTCATTGAGCAGGGCGGCATCCGTCCATGCAGAGAGCCCTTCGATGCTGACCGGAATTCCTTCGCGCTCGACCGCGCCGACGAGCCTTCTCACCACCGGCGCGTCGACCGGCACATCGCTCGGAAGCTGTGCGGTACTCAATGTAACTCTCGCGTCGAATTCCGGACGGTCAGACTTCACCCGCTCGCACGCGTCCGTGATCTCGCGCATCGCCTTCTGGATCGACTCGCCGGGAATTGTCCGTCTCTCGATTGCCAGATTACAGCGCTCCGGATAAGTCGACATACCCACTCCGCCTTCGATCTTCGAGGCATGGAGCGAGCCGCGGCCAAGCAGCGGATGCGTGGGACCTGCTTGCCGCGTGTGCTCGAGCCTGTCCAACTCGGCGAGAAGCAGACCAGCGTGCATGATTGCGTCGAGCCCCAAGTCGTAGCGGCTGCCGTGGGCGGCTCTGCCTCTCAGCTCCACATCGAACCAGGCGAATCCTCGGTGGGCGGGGCAGATGGCGAGCCTGGTCGGCTCGGTGATGATTGCCTGTTCTGCGCGAATTCCCGCGGCGAGCAGGGCGCGCATGCCGAGGCTCTCGTACTCTTCGTCGACGACCGCGGTGATGAGTATCTGCCGCTCTGATTCCCGGCTGGCGCTGGTTGCGGCTGCGGCGCACATCGCGGCCAGGCCGCCCTTCATGTCCGCCGAGCCGCGGCCGTAGATCCGCCCGCTGCGGAGATCAGCGGAGAATGGCTCGTGGACCATTCCCTCGACGCCGACTACATCGAGGTGCCCATTGAGCATGAGCGCAGGCGCGTCGCCTGGTCCCATGCGCGCCACGACGTTGGGACGGCCCGGAGCTCCATCGACCAATTCAACGGCAAACCCCCAATCGTCGAGCACTGCGGCGAGGTTGCGAGCGCAATCACCCTCGCCCGGCGAGTCCGGAGCGAGGGTGGGATTTCTCGAGTCGATTTGTATCAGAGCGCGGGCGAGCGCGACCGCGTCGCCACGCGGTATGACCACGATCTACCTTCTTTTCGCGGTCTTGCCTGAGGCTTTGGACTTCGACTTCGCACCCGACTTGACCGAGTGCTTCTTGGCAGCGGGCTTCATCGTCGGCTTTTTCGCCGCCGGCTTTTTGGCGGGAGCGTGCTTTGCCGTGTGCTTTGCCGTGTGCTTTGCCGTGTGCTTTGCCGTGTGCTTTGCCGTGTGCTTTGCCGTGTGCTTTGCCGTGTGCTTCGCTGCGTGCTTGATCGGAGCCGGCGTATGATGTCGGTGCACCACAGGCGCGTGAGTCGCCTCGACCTTCGGTGCTGGCTTCGCGGCGGCAGTTGGCGGTGGAGTAAAAGGCTTTCTCTTCGAGTGCGAAGCCTCGACTTCGCGCATCAGCTTGTCGGCCTCTTCCTGGGTCATCTGTCCGCGGCGGACCATGTACTGGAGAAGGTCGCGCGCGCTTTCGAGCACGAGTCCGGTCAGTCCAGCCGCGGCGCCCACGACATCCTTCATGGCTGCCGCCATCTTGCTGCCCGCCTCGAGACTGATCTCATGCGCCTTGGCCGCCATCTCGGCGACGGTATCTTTTACATCGGCGCCGCGGTGGCCGGGACTGCGCCTTGGCGGAATGACGGGCGGTACGGTTGCCGTGCCGACGGCAGGAGCAGGTGCTGTGGGGGTAGCAACTGCTGACTTTTCTCTATCGGGCATTTATGGACTCCGGTCAGCCGAAAGGGGTCTTGCTGACGGGTGAAATCGCAGGAGTTCTGGTTGACCCCGTACACAGGGGCTCGAACGGCGCTAAGTATATGATTTTTCGTGACTAAAACAAGGTGGGGTGATCTACATTCGCCCGTGGCGCAAATGGACCCATTTGCGATGCTGGTAAAGACAGTCAGACGCCACTTAGCTTACACTAACCAGCCATAAATACGAAATGAAGCTCAAAGTCGTCGATTTGAGTCGCGTGCTCGCCGGGCCGGTATGCTCAATGATACTCGGCGACTTGGGCGCCGACGTCATCAAAGTGGAGCGACCGGGGGCTGGAGATGAGACTCGAGGCTGGGGGCCGCCGTTCAACGGTGACGGCGAGAGCGCCTACTTTCTTTCAGTCAACAGGAACAAGAAGAGCATCGCCGCCGATTTGTCCGACGCCGAAGATCGGCGCCTGATCAAGGCTCTCATCGCGGAAGCGGATGTGGTTCTGGAGAATTTTCTAGGCGGTGCTCTCGCCCGGCTCGGGCTGGACGCCGAACAGCTCCTCGACAGGAACGCTGCCCTCATCTGGTGCACGATCTCCGGCTTTGGTCCGGACAGCCCGCGTCCGGGCTATGACTTTGTCATGCAGGCCGAGTGCGGGTGGATGGCAATCACTGGGGAGCGTGATCGAGCTCCAATGAAGGTTGGAGTTGCGCTTGCCGATGTCGTGGCGGGGAAAGACGCCGCGATCGCCATTCTCGCGGCGGTGGCGGAGCGTGCGAGCGGCTCGCTCTCGAGAGACAAGAGGCGAATCAACATCTCCCTCGCCGACAGCGCGCGTGCGGCGCTCGTGAACGTCGCGCAGAACGTCCTGGTCTCGGGCAAAGATGCAGCGAGGTGGGGAAATGCTCATCCCAATCTCGTTCCGTACCAGTTGTTCGATGCGACTGACCGACCGTTCGTTGTCGCGGTGGGAAGCGACGGTCAATGGCGTGCCTGCGCTCGTGCGCTGGGCCTGGATGATCTCGCCGATGACGGGACGCTGGAGACGAACGCCGGCCGCGTGAAAAATCGTGATCGAGTAGTCTCGGCGCTTTCGGAACGGGTGCGCGAGATGGGCGCGCAGCATTGGATCGACCGACTGCAAGCGGCGGGTGTTCCGTGTGGGTTGGTCAGGACTGTGGCGGAAGCTCTGGCAGTCGCCGACGCATCTCCTGTTACCGGCGTTCCTCCGAGCGTGCCTGGCAGCGTCCGGTTTCCACCGCCCAAGCTCGATGAGCATGGTGACAGTATCCGAACTCTGGGGTGGCGCGCCTTTCAGTGATGTCAGATATTATCAGCCCGCCGGACTCTGGCTCTGATGTTTGCTCACCTTGAGGATTCGTTATGACGCGTAACTGGTTCTTGTCTGCTGGTGCTGTCGGTCTTCTCGTGTCGATCGCGGCATGCGAAAGCGATAACGTCCATATCACCGGTCCCAAAGGGCAGGAAGCTTTTGCGAAGTACGTCTCGCTTGGCACCAGCGTGAGCATGGGATATATGAACGAAGGCGTGTATTACGCCACCCAGCAGACAGCGTGGCCCGCGCTTCTCGCGCACCAGGCATTTGCGACCAGGTTCACGAGTCCGTTGCTTCAGGGGCCGGGATGTTATTCGCCGTTGATCGCTCCGCTGTCATTGGGTCCGAAGCGCCTTAGCGGAGCAAGCTATCCCGGCATTACCGCCCAGGATCAAGTGTGCGCTCTCATTGCCAACACCGTATTGCCGACGAACAACGTCGCGGTCGATGGCGCGACGACTTACCATGCGCTCCGAATCACTCCCGAGTCGACTGTTGCAACCCCGACCACGATTGATAGCGATCAGAGAAAGCGCTTGTACAAAGCGGTCCTTGCTGGCGGGAGGACTCAGGTAACGTCGATGATGGTCCAGAACCCGACGCTTGTGTCGGTGGAGCTTGGCTCCAACGAGGCTCTGCGGTCAGTAACCAGCGGCATCCTCATTCCCGCGACGGCGTATCGTCAGCCAGATAACACGTACACCTATTATCCGACGAGCCTGTGGCAGCCCCAGTACGACGCAATCGTAGACAGCGTGGCGAAAACGGGGGCGAAGGCGCTGCTCGTTTCCGTACCACTGATCCCGAACATCGTTGGGGTTTATCCGGGTGATGATTTCTACAAGGATAGCGTGGCTTTTGCGTCGTTCGGCGTCAATGTCTCCAGTGATTGCAACGGCAACACGAATTCGATTTTTGCCATCACGAAAGTCCTGACGGCGTTGGCGACTCCGAAGCCCAACACTTTCAGTTGCACGAACAATCCCACTGCTTTTGATTTCATCCTGACTCCAACGGATACGACGTTCGTGAATGGCCTTATCCGTACGATGAACTCGCACATTCAACAGCAGGCATCAACTCATGGGTGGGCGTATCTCGAGCTGAATACGGCGTTAGCCGACTTTATCGCGAGAAAGACTCAGTTCAGCCTGTCCAAGTTCCTCTCTTGCACGAGGCCGTTTGGACAGTACATCGGTCTGGACGGTGTCCATCCAACGTTGGATGGACAGCAGGCGATAGCCAACGCCGCGGCGGATGCACTCAACGCTACGTATGGGTTCGCGATCCCGAAGAACGAAAGTTTGCCGGTTCTGACTCCGGCGCAGCTTTGCCCGTAGCATAAGGCCTATACTGTTTCAGAGGGCGAGGCCAATAACCTCGCCCTCTTTGCATCATGAGGTACATCGGTAACAAAACCCGACTCCTTCCATTCATCCTTCGCACGCTGAGAAGGAGCGGGATCAATGTGGGCTCCGCTCATGATGCATTCGCCGGTACGGCCAGTGTCAGCCGCGCGCTCAAGGAAAATGGCTGGCGGGTTCACGCGAGCGATCTTCTCATGTCGTCGTACGTGTTCCAGCGCGCGTATGTCGTCGCGGAGAGCGCCGGTAAAGAAGTGGAGGAGCTGGCGAACGAGCTCGCGGCTCTTCCGCCGCGCGAGGGCTTCATCACACGACACTTTTCGCCCGCGACAGACGACGGCAAGGTGGGCCGGATGTACTTCACTCCGGAAAATGCCGGACGAATCGACGCCGCGCGTGAAGAGCTGGAGAGCTGGCGTGGAGCGGGGAAGATCGGCGAAGACAATTATTACATTCTGCTCGCCGCGATCATAGAAGGCGCTGATAGAGTAGCAAACACCGCGGGCGTCTATGCCTCGTACATGAAGCGCTGGCAACCGAACGCGAAGCGCGCGTTCGGCATCGTTCCGGAGAAGCCGATCAAAGGGGCGCAGCCGGCCGAGGCGCACTTGATGGATGCGACGGATGCCGCGAAGCGAATCGGTGAGGTGGATCTGGTCTATATCGACCCGCCCTACAATTCCAGACAATACGTGGCTTACTATCACATACCCGAGATCCTGGCCCGGGGGTGGATGGATTCGGCTCCCGCGATTCGAGGAAAGGTCGGACTACTCGCCGGCAGCGAGGGACGAAGCCAGTGGTCGCATGGCCGGCGAGTCAGGAAGCTGTTTTCAGCGCTGCTCGGCGCAACGGGAGCCAGGCAGGCGCTAGTGAGCTTCAATTCCGAAGGACACCTCCCGCCGGACGCCCTCCACTCCTTGCTCGCCAGCGCTTCGCTGGACGGGAAGGTGTCGCACTTCACCCAGAGCTACCGCCGGTACCGTGCGGACAGTGAGAGGGAGGGCAGGCACTACCACCGCGACACCGCCCTCGAGCACCTCTACCTGGTCCGCCTCCGTTAAACTTGGTTGCTTCCACGAGCCCCTGTTCGTCTGGGGTGTGTAACGGTGATAAGGTGTTCTCTCGGCGCCAGTTGGGTCTATACAGGGGCCTGCAAAGGGATTACACTAGGCAGGTGAAGATGACAGCCACACCGCTGCAAAATCAGAATGCTCAGACACTGGGTGCGGAGAGTTCGACGCCGGATGCTCAGGCGCCGGGAATTGATGCCGATCAGGAGATCATCTCCAAGGTTCTGGCAGGCCACAAGGACGCGTTCGGGGTTCTGATAACCCGATACAGCGATCCGCTGTACCGCCATGCACTTGGAATGACCGGAAGTCCCGATGTGGCGGAAGACATACTCCAAGCGTCATTTATTAAAGCCTATCAGCATTTGGGCGAAGTTCGCGGTCGGTTCGATGCGTGGGTGTTCAGAATCGTCGCGAATTCGTGCAAGGATTGGCTGAAGAACATTCGGCGAACGCACGTGAGTTACGACGAGGACGATCAGCCCTCGACGTACTCGACGCCGGAAGAAGAGATGGATCGCAACGAGCTGCGTACGGACCTGCAGTTTGCTCTGGCCAGACTCGCTCCCTCGCTGCGTGAAGCGTTCGTGATGAAGCACGTCGAGGGAAGGTCGTACGAAGAGATGGCGCTGTTACTTGAAACGACGGTTGGCGCGTTAAAGATGCGAGTGCATCGGGCGCGAGAGGCGCTCCAACAACTGCTTGAGGAGAAGTACGCATGATGCTCGATGACGCTGGTTTCGACAGAAACGATAAAGTCGCGGGCCGCGAGCCTGTTCAGCGGAAGGACAAGTCGACGGAACAACTCTATGACCGCGAAGTCCCGCTCAATGGCGGCGGCTCGAGTCACGGATTGCTGCACGACTGGCTCGATGGCGAAGTAGATGTGATGCGCGCTAGCGAGGTCGAGGGCAAGTCGAAAGTCGAGCTCTGGACCCGAATCAACGCCGAGAGCGAGATGCT
>DASZZU010000206.1:0-2972 GCA_035544855.1 Gemmatimonadaceae bacterium
CTCTCCGAAAGCCCGCTTTCTGCTTGCAACGCCTGAGCGACTTCGTCGCGCCAATCCTGTCGCGCCGCAGGGGTTTTCCAAGCGAGCGACTGCGCGAGCCATACATGAGCAGGCCCGAAGTTTGGATCAGCCGCTATCGCGCCACGAAATGCGCTCTGTGCGGTTGTTAGATCGCCGTTCTGCAATGCGAGATGACCCTTTCCGTACGCGGTCCAGGCAGGATAGGAATTGGTGCGACCGTCCCCGCCGTCGGCAAAATGAGGACGCCCTGGTACCTCCAACAATTCGCGCGCTGCTTGCGCGAGCTGGAGTCCATCGAGCGAGCCGGTCATGCTCACCGACTTTAGCGGCGTAGGTGTGTTCAAATCATAAAGTTCAACGCGTCCATGCAGGGAATCTCCGGCCGTGACTTGTCCCCATATGAAACGCGCAGCCCGCAGCTTTTTCGCCAGCGCGGCGGCGGAGCGAGTCGATGCCGGCGCGCCGCTCGCCCGAATCTCATCCTTTACGTCCTGGTCACTGGTGATATTCAGCCCTCGCCATTCGCTCAACGCCGAATAAATGCCATCCGTAACTCGATTTCGGTCGCGTGCCGGGGCGCTACCCGCGAGAGGGAACAGCACAATGCGCGTAGAGTCGACTGCAGAGGGGAGCCCCAAGACGCTAGCGAATCGTGAGGCTCTGTTTTGTGTGAGGGCAAGCGATGCAACTACGATGCACAGAGCGGTCGCAGCAGTGAGACGCGGGTGATGCGCGATTGTCCGCAACCACCCCCAGGGCCCCGATCGGCGAGGTGCGTCTCGCGGCTCGGCAGTCACCGCCTCGCCCGAAGCAGTGTAGGCGGCAGTGATAAGCGGCGGAACTGCGGTGGGCTGATCCGGAGCTGAGAGGTGCGGATGGGAAGGCGATCCAGCGCGAACTGTTGCAGCAAGCGCTGCTCCAGGTGCGGAAAGCGCCGCAACCATGTCTCGAGCAGTACTGAAGCGGTCCTCCGGGTTTCGCGCGAGCGCTTTCGCCAGCACTTCGTCAACCCACTCCGGTAGATCGCGCCGCGCGACGCACACACTTGGAGGCGGCTCCGTAAACCTCTTTGCGAATCCCTCCTTTCCGGCGAAAGGTGGCTTGCCAGCGAGCATTTCGTAGAGCACGCAGCCCAGGCTATAGGTATCGCTCCTGCCGTCGAGCTCGCGGTCGCCCAGGAGCTGCTCCGGACTCATGTAAGCGGGAGTGCCTGGACTTCCCGTACCAGTCCGCGTGAGCTGCCGGACGCCAGCCAGATCGATTGCGCGCGCGATGCCAAAGTCGGCGAGTATCGCGTGCCCGGCAGAGAGGAGAATGTTCTCGGGCTTGATGTCGCGGTGGATTATCCCCTGCGCGTGCGCATAGGCAAGCGCGTCCGCGGCATCTCGCGCAATGCTGCACGCGACATCGCACGAGAGCTGGCGCTCCCGATCGATCCTGTCGCGCAGGGTCTCGCCAGCCACATACGGCATTACATAGTAGAGAAGCGCTTCGACGTGGCCCGAATCGTGGAGCGGAAGGATGTTCGGGTGCTGAAGCCGGGCTACCGTCCGGATCTCCCGAATGAAACGGAGCTCTCCCGTTTCGGAGGTCGGATCGGCGTTCAGCACCTTGATCGCGACTTTTCTCTCGTGCTTGAGATCGCGAGCGAGATAAACGGTCGCAAACGCACCCTGCCCGATCTGCCGTAGAATTTCGTAGTGCTTGCGCAGTGCGACTCGCAGCGGGGCTATCGGGTCGGCGAAGGCCGGGGTGTCTTGGTCCGGTGCGCGGAGCTCGGTCATTGCGGACGCGGTCCGGCGCAGGGGCGCGCGTTCCGCGGAGTCGGCGGGCGGAACTTAACGACGCGACTCGTCCACCTAGACAGACTGCGAGGGAGGAGCATTTTGCCACCGCACCGGACGACTCGGCGCCAACATACGAAATAATCCTGTCTTGAGCCAGCGAATTCTTCTAATGAAGACCGCTTTCTGTGCCGCAGGGGCCTTGAAGTAACTCGCCTGCCGGGGTAGCTTGCGAATCCCCCTTCTGACCGGCGCTCGAGCCAGCTCAGGAAGCGAGGATGAGCTTACAGACCAAGAAAAATTTGCTTCGAATCACTTGACGAATGAACCACTCCGGTTTATTCTTCAAGGCTGCCGGAGAATCGGCACAAAAGCTTGATATAAGCCACCACAGCAGTGGTGAGCGAACTGTTTGAAAATCGAAGTTGAGATCGATGGATGTGCGAGGCGAGATCTATGATCCGGGGTCCATTTCAGTATCCCGGGGAGATTTCAAAACCTGAAACATTCAAAGTGATTCCGGACGTGGAGTCGAAAGACTACGTCTGGAGACGACCGCGTTCGGAAGAGCAATCAAATCTTCAAACTATTGGAGAGTTTGATCCTGGCTCAGGACGAACGCTGGCGGCGTGCTTAACACATGCAAGTCAAGGGGGCCCAGCAATGGGCAACCGGCGAACGGGTGCGTAACACGTGAGCAACCTTCCGAGATATGGGGGATAGCCGGCCTAACGGCCGAGTAATACCGCATACGCTCTCGATGAGGCATTTCATTGAGAGGAAACCTCCGGGGTATTTCGAGGGGCTCGCGGCCTATCAGCTAGTTGGCGAGGTAACGGCTCACCAAGGCAACGACGGGTAGCTGGTCTGAGAGGATGGCCAGCCACATTGGGACTGAGATACGGCCCAGACTCCTACGGGAGGCAGCAGTGGGGAATCTTGCGCAATGGCCTAACGGCTGACGCAGCGACGCCGCGTGTGGGATGAAGCTCTTCGGAGTGTAAACCACTGTTGCCCGGGACGAATAGCTCGATTAATCGAGCCTGACGGTACCGGGTGAGGAAGCACCGGCTAACTCCGTGCCAGCAGCCGCGGTAATACGGGGGGTGCGAGCGTTGTCCGGAATCACTGGGCGTAAAGGGCGCGTAGGTGGTTTGATAAGGGTGT
>DASZZU010000207.1:0-6710 GCA_035544855.1 Gemmatimonadaceae bacterium
AGGAACTGGGAATCGAGCCGACGGTAGTCGCGGGCACGAGCATCGGCGCTCTCATTGGCGCTGCATACGCTCGGGGGATGTCGGTGTCGGAGATGACCGATCGGGCCCGGGCACTGAAGCGGCGCGACCTCTTTCGTCTCAACCGAATGGGAATGCTGCTCGAGCGGCAGCACTCACCCGCGATATACCTCGACGAGCCACTCAAGAACGTCGTGAATTCGGTAGCGGGTGAGAAGCGGTTCGATCAACTGAAAAGGACATTGCTCGTCAACACGGTGGACATTCAGCGCGGCACCCAGATCGTGTGGGGATTGCCGGGTCTGCGTGACGTTAGCGTTGCCGACGCTGTATACGCGTCGTGTGCGCTGCCCGGGTTTTATCCTCCCGGCGTCATCAATAAGCGGCTGTGCGTGGACGGTGGCGTGCTCGACAACCTTCCAGTATCGATCGCCGGCCGGGGAATGGACGCAGTGATCGCAGTGGACACCGGGTCGAGCGATCTCGAGCCGGAAAACGACATCGCGACCGCCGGATTCGCGTCCATCTACATGCGGGCGGCGACGACGATGATGCACGCGCTCCAGCTGGCGCCATTCGCTACCTGGACGCGTCCTCCGATGATTCTGATCAGACCAAAGGTCAATCACATCGGCTGGTTCAGCTTCTCGCACACCGACGAGCTGCTGGAAGCGGGCTACACGGCCGCGATGGAGGCCTGCAAGCATTATGAGGAGTGCATCACCTGGGGCATCGGTGTCTTCCCCCGCAGGGCGATGCAGATCAAGGTCGACCGTGAGAAGTGCATCGGCTGCACCCTCTGCACCGCTCTCGCGCCCGATGTGATGGCGATGGACTCGCACCAGAAGGCGTATCCGCTCACCCCGGTCGTGGAGTGGTCGCCGGCGGATGGCGATTTCGTGCACCACTGCCCGACGTTCGCCATCGAGGCAACGCGACTCGAGATGGGCGGCGGCACCCGCGAGGAAAAGACGACGGTTGATCCCACCAGCGAGCCGACGACCAAGACCGGTTAGTCAACCACTCCGCGGTGAGTTTGTGCTAGATTTAGGTTAGCCTGCTGCGACTCGAGAAGCTTCGCGGCAGTGGCTCCGCGCACCACTGGCCAGCGCCAAGACGCGGCCAAGTTCGGAAAAAAATCAAAATGACACATCCGAATACCTTCGGTAGCCGATCAACGCTGGACGTTGCGGGTCGGCAGTACACGATCTTTCGGCTGGACTCCCTTTCGAAGCTCGCGAACGGGAACGCAGACCGGCTCCCCTTCAGCCTCAAGATCCTCCTCGAAAACCTTCTCAGAAACGAAGACGGCAAGTTCGTAAAGGCCGACGACATCCGAGCGCTCGCGACCTGGGACATGAAGGGCACGGTCGAGAAAGAGATCGCGTTCCGCACCGCCCGAGTGCTGCTCCAGGACTTCACCGGCGTTCCCGCCGTCGTCGATCTCGCCGCCATGCGCGACGCGCTCGCGCGGCTCGGAGGCGATCCGCGCTTGATCAATCCGCTACAACCGGCCGATCTCGTCATCGATCACTCGGTGCAGGTCGACGAGTACGGGACCGAAGCGGCGTTTCTCATCAACGCTGATTTCGAGTTCCAGCGCAATCAGGAGCGCTATGCGTTCCTCCGCTGGGGGCAGAAGGCGCTGCACAACTTCCGCGTCGTGCCGCCCGACACCGGGATCGTCCATCAAATCAATCTCGAGTATCTGGCAAAGGGAGTTTTCACCGAGGTCGTGGGCAAGCAGACGTACGCGTACCCTGACTCTCTGGTCGGCACCGATTCACACACAACGATGATCAACGGCCTCGGCGTACTCGGCTGGGGTGTCGGAGGAATCGAAGCAGAAGCGGCGATGCTCGGGCAGCCGGTTTCGATGCTCATTCCACCCGTGGTGGGATTCAAGCTGCACGGCAAGCTTCCGCCGGGAGCGACCGCGACGGATCTCGTGCTCACGGTCACGGAGATGCTCCGCAAGAAGAAAGTTGTCGGAAAGTTCGTCGAGTTCTATGGTGCGGGCTTGTCGAGCCTCTCGCTCGCGGATCGCGCAACCCTCGGCAACATGGCGCCGGAGTACGGCGCAACGATGGGATTCTTCCCGATCGACGCGGAGACGATCAACTATCTGCGCTTCACCGGACGCGACGATGCACAGGTGCAGCTCGTGGAAGCGTACACCAAGGCGCAGGGAATCTTCCGCACCGACGACACACCGGATCCCGCCTTCAGCGACATCATCGAACTCGATCTGCGAACAGTCGAGCCGAGCCTGGCGGGACCGAAGCGGCCGCAGGACAGAGTGCCGCTCAAGCTGTCGAAGAAGATGTTCAACGAGGCGCTCGCCGCGGATCTCGAGCGCACCGGAACTGTCGGCGCCATTGCGGCGGCGAAGCAGGCGATGAGCGTCGCGGCATCGCCGCAGCTCTCTCCGACGGTAGTTGCGACCGATCCCAACGAGCAGGCCGGCCAGCACTCGAGTATTCCGGTCGAAATGAATGGCGAAAAGTTTTCGATTCGTCACGGATCGGTGGTAATCGCCGCGATCACGAGCTGCACGAACACGTCGAATCCGAGTGTGATGCTCGCCGCGGGGTTGCTCGCGCGGAATGCAGTCGAGAAGGGACTCATGTCCAAACCCTGGGTGAAGACGAGTCTCGCGCCGGGGTCGAAAGTCGTGACGGATTATTTCCGAGCCGCAAACGTAATGGACGCGCTCCAGCAGCTGCGATTCAACGTCGTCGGCTTCGGGTGCACCACGTGCATCGGAAATTCAGGTCCGCTGCCGCAGCCAATCGCCGACGCCGTTGAAGCGAACAAGCTGGTGGTCGCCGCGGTGCTGTCGGGAAACCGCAATTTCGAGGGTCGCATCAATCCGCTCACGCGGTTCAACTATCTGGCGTCTCCACCGCTCGTGGTCGCGTACGCGCTCGCGGGTCGGATGGACATTGATTTCAATACCGAGCCGATCGGCGTCGGAAAAAGCGGTCCGGTGTTTCTGCGCGACATCTGGCCCGCGCCCAAGGAAGTGGAGGATGAGATTCTGCGCTCAGTCAAAGCCGAGATGTTCAAGGCGCAGTACTCCAACGTCTTTCATGGAGACGACAACTGGCGGAGTCTGCCCGTTCCCGAAGGTGATCTGTACGCGTGGGATCCTGACTCGACGTACGTAAAGAATCCTCCGTTCTTCGAAGGGATGACGCTCACGCCGCCTGGAATTCGCCCGATCAAGGGTGCGCGAGTGCTGGGCATGTTCGGAGACTCGATTACTACCGATCACATCTCGCCTGCTGGATCGATTCCCGCCTCGAGCCCGGCCGGCAAGTGGCTGATCGAGCACGGCGTCAAGACGGCCGACTTCAACTCATACGGCGCGCGCAGAGGAAATCACGAGGTGATGATACGCGGCACCTTCGCCAACATCCGTCTGCGCAACGAGCTCGCGCCGGGGACAGAGGGCGGCTGGACTACGCGCAAGCCCGGCGAGAAGGCAGTCACGATTTACGATGCGGCGATGGAGTACCAGCAAAACGGCGTCCCGCTCATCATCATCGCCGGCAAGGAGTACGGTGCCGGCTCGTCGCGCGATTGGGCCGCGAAAGGCACGCTGCTACTCGGCGTGCGTGCCGTTATCGCGGAGTCATTCGAGAGAATTCACCGCTCGAATCTCGTGGGGATGGGAGTGGTTCCCCTCGAATTCATGAACGGAGAGACCCGCGCGACGCACGGCCTCACCGGATTCGAGACATTCGACATCGAAGGATTGTCGGACGAGATGAAGCCTCGCCAGGTTGTGACCGTTCGCGCGCGCGGCGCCGGCGGCACAGAGAAGACTTTTAAGGCAGTCTCGAGGATCGACACGCCCGAGGAAATGAGCTACTACCGGCACGGCGGAATCCTGCCGTATGTGCTCAGGCAGCTCGTTGGGAGAGACCGCGCGTAATTAGCTGCGCTCAGCTCTCGAAACGCTCGTGCCGGCGTCCTTCCCCTTCCTGAGATGGAAGTGCGGCATCGAGGCATTTATCTGTTCGGTGAGATCGGTCTCCATCTTCTTCGGATCGAGCGGCTCGAGCATCGCTTTCAGCTCCGGATCATCCGCCAGCTGGAGTCCCAGCCGCGAGTAGAGTCCCGCGACCAGGTGCAGCGTCTTGGTGATCTCTTCTTCCATCCGGAGATTCACCTGCAGCGTCAGCTCCTCCCGCAGCTCGCCAATCCGTGACTCGCGGCTCTGCGTCATCAGCACGAAGATCGAGAGGAAGATCGCCTCGAGCGAGACGATCGTCGTGAGCATCCCGAACGGGTACGGGTCGAACTTCCGCAAGCCCGAGAACGGGAGATTCCAGTAGATCCAGGCGATGAAGATGATCGCGTGGATGACGAGAAACGGCGTGGAGCTCGCGAAGCCGATCATCCGGTCGGCCAGCACCTCCATTTTCGAGCGGTTGGACGAATGCTGCGCCTTGATCGCGCGGAACGCAGTGTTTATTCCGGCGCTCCGCCGCACCCGCCGCTCTCCGCTGACCGGCGTACCTGGCCGAAGATCTACCGACGTATACTCGTCTTGGTCCATATCTCGACTGGGGGCGATGCTCTAACCTAACGCAATGAGCCGGCCACTTCCTGTGCAGGCACAACGCGTTAACCTTTCACTCATGGCCACTCCGTCGGCATTCACAGTCGGAATCATCCAGGAAGCAGTCACGAACGACGTCGAGAAGAACGTCGAGCGAGCGATTGCGCGCATCCGTGAGGCGGCCGACCGCGGCGCGCAGATCGTCTGCCTCCAGGAGCTGTTCAACGCGCCCTACTTCTGCAAGTCGCAGAAGCACGAGCGCTTCGATCTCGCCGAGCCGATTCCGGGGCCGACTATCGAGAGAATGCAGAAGGTGGCGCGAGAGCTCGAGACGGTAATTATCGTACCTATCTTCGAGCGGCAGGCCGCCGGCGTGTATCGGAATTCTGCCGCGGTCATCGACGCCGATGGCTCGCTGCTTGGCGCCTACCGCAAGATGCACATCCCGGACGACCCACTCTTCAACGAGAAGTTCTACTTCACACCTGGCGACTCGCACGTTGCCGACGACGGTGACCACAAGGGCGCGAACGGATTTCGTGTCTGGAAGACGCGCTACGCGAACGTGGGCGTTCTGATCTGCTGGGATCAGTGGTATCCCGAAGCAGCGCGTATCACCAGCCTGCTCGGCGCTGACATCCTCTTGTATCCGACGGCGATCGGCTGGCATCCTTCGGAGAAGAAGGAGTTCGGCGAGGCGCAGGTGGACGCGTGGCGCACCGCGCAGAGAGCGCACGCGATCGCGAACGGTGTGTACGTCGCTGCGCCAAATCGCGTGGGCCATGAGGACGAGCTGGGCACCGACGGCATCGAGTTCTTCGGGCACTCGTTCATCTGCGATCCGTTCGGACGGATTCTCGCCGAGGCGGGAATGGAGCCGGCGGTGCTGGTTACGAAATGCGACAGAGCACTGATCGAGAGCACGCGTCGCAACTGGCCGTTTCTCCGCGATCGGCGCATCGACGCTTACGCGCCGATCCTCAATCGCTACATCGGATGACGGAACGGGTTGCCGGCTCTAAGGACGGCAGTCGTGCGAGCGCCGCTCCGAAGGGAAGCGGCGCTTTGACTATGGATCTCTCCCTCGGCCGGCGCATGCCCGCAGAGTGGGAGAAGCACGACGCTACCTGGATCGCGTGGCCACACCACGAGCCGGATTGGCCGGGCAAGCTCGCGGCCATACCGTGGGTGTACGCGGAGATCGTTCGCGCGCTCAGCGATTACGACCGCGTCGAGATTCTCTGTCATGACGCCACCGTTGCGGATAATGCGCGCACGGCTCTGGGGGCGCACGGCGTGAAAGAGAACAGATACCGTGTCCATCTCGTCTCGAGCGACCGCGTCTGGCTCCGCGATTCCGCGCCGACGGGTGTGTTGCGTGCGGACGGACGAGTCGAGCTGGTCAATTGGGGATTCAACGGCTGGGCCAAGTACGACAACTATAAGAGAGACGCCGAAATCGGCGCCGAGATCGAGCGCATCACCGGATTACCGCGGATCGTGCCAACTCGGCCCGACAATGGAGAGCGCCTCGTCCTCGAGGGCGGGGGAATCGAGGTCAATGGCGCAGGCCTGATGCTCGTCACCGAGGAGTGGCTTCTCGCTCCCGTTCAGGTCCGGAACCCGGGGATGCTGGCTGGCGACTACGAGAAGGCCTTCGCCGAGTTTCTCGGCGTGACCGATACAATATGGTTGGGCGAGGGCGCGGTGGGAGACGACACTCACGGGCACGTCGACGATATCGCGCGCTTCAGCTCGCGCGACACCGTGATTCTGGCGTACGAGCAGGATCCTGCCGACGAGAACCACGTGCGGTCGGTCGACAACTTCCGCCGGCTTCAGCTCGCCGCCGAAAAACATCCTCTCCGGATAGTCACCATTCCCTTCCCTCGGCCCGTAACGATGAATGGCGAGAGGCTGCCGGCGAGCTACGCGAATTTCTACATCGCCAATGGCGCCGTTCTTGTACCAACGTTCAACGATCCCGCCGATCGCGTGGCGCTCAACGGAATCGCCGAGGCGTTTCCGCGCTACTCTGTGATCGGCATACACGCGGTGGATCTGGTGTGGGGACTCGGCACGCTCCACTGCCTGACACAGCAACAACCCTCCGGCACGGCCG
>DASZZU010000208.1:0-4969 GCA_035544855.1 Gemmatimonadaceae bacterium
ACGAAGGACCAGTTCGGAAACTTCGAGCTTGCTCTCGACTGGAAGCTGAGCCCGGGCGGAAACGCCGGCGTGTTTTATCGCGGCACCGAGGAATACGATCACATCTACTGGAGCGCGCCCGAGTACCAGCTTCTGGACGACGCGGGACACCCCGACGGAAAAAGCAGGCTCACCTCGTCTGGCGCGGCGTACGCCCTTTATCCGTCGCCTGCAGGAGTCGTCAAGCCGGCGGATCAGTGGAATTCTACTCTGATAGTCGTCAACGGAAACAACGTCCAACACTGGATGAACGGACAGAAACTGCTCGAGTACGAGCTTGGCAGTCCCGATTGGGAAGCGAAGATCAAGCCGAGCAAGTTCATCGCGTATCCGCATTACGGACGCGCGCCGCGAGGATACATCGGCATCCAGGGCGATCACGACGGGGCGCTCTCGATTCGCAACGTTCGCATCCGGGAGATCAAATGAGCGGAGTCCGCTCGCGGCTCTCGATCATGATGTTCCTCCAGTATTTCATCTGGGGGGTGTGGTTCGTGACCATGGGCACGTATCTCGGTCAGACACTTCATTTCACCGACCGTGAGATCGGGCTGGCATACGGCGCGACGGCTATCGCTGCTCTGGCTTCGCCCTTTTTCATGGGCGTCATAGCGGACAGATACTTCTCGAGCGAAAAGCTTCTCGCAGTCCTTCACCTGCTCGGCGGAGCCTTGATGTGGCTGGTTTCGCTCCAGACATCGTTCGCCACTTTCTATCCGCTGCTGATTTTGTACGCGTTGTGCTACATGCCGACGCTATCGCTCACGAACTCGATCTCATTTCATCACGTGCGCGATCCGGGCCGCGACTTTCCGTTCATCCGCGTGCTCGGCACAATAGGATGGATCGTCGCCGGAATTCTGGTGGGCAAGGTCTTTCACGCCGACGCACTCGTTCTTCCGCTCAGAATGGCGGCGGGAGCGTCGATCGTAATGGCAGCCTATTCACTTCTGCTCCCGCATACCCCGCCGAAAGCGGCCGGCGGTAGCTTCAGCGTCCGTGATGCGCTGGGGCTGGACTCGCTCCAGCTCCTCCGCAATCGCGACTTCTTCATCTTCGTGGCGGGATCGTTTCTGCTCTGCATCCCGCTTCAG
The DNA here is from genome assembly GCA_035544855.1 of Gemmatimonadaceae bacterium. Classification (GTDB taxonomy): domain Bacteria; phylum Gemmatimonadota; class Gemmatimonadetes; order Gemmatimonadales; family Gemmatimonadaceae; genus UBA4720. The sequence continues at coordinate 1,134 of DASZZU010000208.1, forward strand.
TTCTATTACACGTTCGCGAATCCCTTCCTCAACGAGGTCGGCGCTCCCGATCCGGCATTCATTCAGACCTTCGGGCAGATGTCGGAGATCCTGTTCATGCTTCTGCTGCCCTTCGTGCTGCGCAGATTCGGGATCAAGGTGATCATGCTCGTCGGCATGGCAGCGTGGGCACTGCGCTATCTGGCGTTCGGAATGGGTGCCGACGGACCTGTGATGTCGCTCATTTATCTGGGCATTCTCCTTCACGGCGTCTGCTACGACTTCTTCTTCGTGAGCGGACAGATCTACACCGACCAGCGAGCGGGCGAGAAAATACGCGCCGCTGCTCAGGGACTCATCAACTTCGTCACCAACGGGCTCGGCTACTTCATTGGCGCATTCGCTTCGGGGTGGGTCGTCAACCGCTTTGCGACGCCGAATCCCTCCTGCACCGATGCGGCGGCTGCGGCCCATCAGTGCCTCAAGGTCACGCACGATTGGCACTCGATATGGCTTGTTCCATCGGCGGGTGCCGCACTGGTGTTCATTCTGTTCGCGCTGCTTTTCAAGCCGAGAGTGGGAGGCACGGTGACCGCGGAGCCGGTAACCAAAATCGGCTGACGTCCGTAGCGAAATGAACGCAAGGAACGAAGGTAAACGTGGATCCGGAGGCTTCTTGTCATCACGAACCAAGGGATTAGCCCTCGCACTCCTCGCGGCAGGAGTAGTGGCATGCGGCAATGAAGAGACCGAGAAAAAGCAAGAACTTTCTCAACGTGAGAAGGACAGCGTGCTCGCCGGTTCACAGATTCCGGGCGCGAAAGCCGTTGGCAAGGCGTTGAGGACGGCGGACTCGGCGGCGGCACGTCAGGCGCGCATTGATTCCTCACAGGCTCCGTGATTTGAGAATTGTGGGACGGGGTTTGCGTGAGATGCGCACGACCCATAATTGCATCTCATGGTTTTCACTGTATCAATAGCGAAAAAGCGCCCTCCGTACGGAGGGCGCTTTCCAAACAAATCGAATGACCTTTATTTGCCAGCGGAAGCCGGCCGTCCCGTGGGCTTCGCCCCACTCTGAGGGCCGCTCGCCGCGCCGGCGGCTCGCGCGTCCTCAACGTCCGCAAAGCTGACATCCTTGCCACGCTGTTTCAGCATGTTGATGATGCCGACCTTGTCCGTCGCCTTTAGGTAGGCTTCCCGCGCCTCGACCTGGCCTGAGTCGACGAGCTCGATGAGCGCATCGTTCATCGTCACCATTCCCAGTCTGCGGGAAGTCTGAAGTACGGATGGAAGCTGGAATGTCTTGCCCTCTCGAATCAGGTTCGAGACCGACGGCGTCGAGAGCATGATCTCCCTCGCTGCCACTCGCCCGCCCCCAATCTTCTTGCAGAGCACCTGTGATATGACGCCCTTGAGCGATTCGGAGAGCATGACGCGGATCTGCGCCTGTCTGTCGGGCGGGAACTGATCGATCACGCGGTCGACGGTGCTCACCGCGGTCGAGGTATGCACCGTGCCGAAAACGAGGTGGCCGGTCTCGGCGGTTTCGATTGCCATTGAAACTGTCTCGAGGTCACGCAGCTCGCCGACCAGCACGATGTCAGGATCTTCGCGCAGCGCTGCGCGCAGAGCGTGCTTGAACGACGAAGTGTGGACGCCGACGTGACGCTGAGTGATCAGACACTTCTTGCTCTCGTGAACGAACTCGATCGGATCCTCGATCGTAATCACGTGATCCGAGCGTGTGCAGTTGATGAGGTCGATCAGCGCGCAGAGCGTTGTCGATTTACCCGACCCGGTTGGTCCCGTGACGAGCACAAGTCCCTTGGTGAGGTGACATAGACGCTGCACTTCCTGGGAAAGACCCATCTGCTCGACGGTGACAACGGCGGCGGGAATCGCGCGGAATACAGCGCCCGTTCCCGTGCGATCGCGTAGCGCATTACCGCGGAAACGCGCAACGCCGACGATCTCGTGCGCGAAGTCAGTGTCGTTCAACTCCTTGAACTCCGAGCGATTCTGCTCGAGCATCACGGAGCTTAGCATGACATCGATGTCCTCCGAGCTCAGGACTGCTTCGCCGGCGAGCGGTGCGATCTCACCGTTGGCGCGCAGCATGGGGGCAGAGCCCGCGCGCAGGTGTAGGTCCGACGCGTTGTTGCTGACCAGCAGCCGCAAGAGACTTTCGATCTTGTCCAGCGAGCGGCTGCCGGTCGCCCCTGCTTTCGGAGTTTCGGCCCGCGCGGGTTCGGCGCGGGGCGCTTCGACTTTTGGCGCTTCCGCCTTGGGAGTTTGCACTCGGGGCTCCGGCTCCCTGGGAGCCATCGGTTGTGCAACGGTCGCGATTGGCTGGGTCGCAGCCCCGTTGGCACCATTGGACCCCGTGGCCTTGCGCTCTATACGCGCCGAGATCTTGCCATTCTGGGTGAGCACGACTTGGAATGTTCCGTCCGCGGAGGAATATTCGAATCGTGCTCCTCCGTGGATGTCCAGCGCGTGGGGCGCATTGGCCGGCGTGATCTCTCGCACCAGGGTGAGAATCTGCGCGCTCGTGAGCGCCTGCTTCATCACCGGGCGGGCGGAATCTTTTATCGTCACGGTCGCAACCTCGCCTTCGGACAGATTCAATGCCGTGGCGTTGTTGGACACGAGTATGTTGAGAAAGCGATCTAGCTGGGCCATGTCAGTCGATCAGTCTAGTGGACGAACGCGGTCAATCAACGAACGGTTGATGAGCCGCGCTTCGTTTGAGGTATAGAGCGTCAGAAAGCGGGAGGTCAGCGCATTCAGGTAGTCGAGTACCCGAGCCCGATCGGGCGGGGCGTCGAGCCGAATGGAGCCGAGGCGTACTTCGCCTCCCACCAGAACTATCTGGAGGAGCGCGGTTGGGGATGGTGGATCGCACGGAGCCAGGTCCGACGGGGCTTCGCCTCTGTCAGCCGCGAGCTCTGCGACGCGCTCTTTTGCGACGAGGATTACTTCGGAGGTTTCCAGCTCGAGTGGGAAAAATGGGGTCTCGGAGTTGAACAGCTCCGATACGTCCTCGAGCTCGAACGGGCGGTAGGATGAAAAATGGATGAAGACGTTTCCGCGCACTTCCTCTCCACCAAGCATCGTGAGAATGACGGCCTTTCGGGTCGTCTCGATGCGGTACAGATTCGCGGTGTCATTTGTGAAGGGCATGGGCACGCGCGAGAGAGTGGGCGTGAGAACTTCGCTCGGTGTTCAGACTGTTCTGCAGGGGGTTACGTCACGGGTAATGGTACGTACTCAGGTGTTGATTTCCGCGCGGAGCCCCGCCTGCAAGACCCCTCTTGAACCACACAAATATGATATGGCTTTGCACTAGTGGCGTCAGCGCTTCGGCCTTACTTTCTCGTGTCCTCAACGGTGGATAATCGATGAGTTTTCTCGTCCCTCCACGGCGCAAGTCCTACGATGTCTGCATCGTAGGGTCCGGAGCTGGCGGCGGAATGGCTGCGTATGTTCTCACGCGCGCGGGCGCGAATGTTCTTCTCCTCGAGGCCGGCGGCCCTTGGGATAACACCCGCGATTCGGCCATGCTCAAGATGCCCTACGATTCTCCGCGTCGAGGCGCGTCCACGAGGGACCGGCCGTTCGGCGAGTTCGACGCCTGCGTAGGCGGATGGGAGCTCGAGGGCGAGCCGTTCACGAATGCCGAAGGCACCGACTTCAAGTGGTGGCGCGCGAGGATGGTGGGCGGACGCACCAACCACTGGGGGCTGATCTCTCTTCGCTTCGGTCCTGACGACTTCAAGGCAAAAAGCCGCGACGGACTCGGCGACGATTGGCCGATTGGCTACCAGGATGTGGCGCCGTACTACGATCGTATC
>DASZZU010000209.1:0-7371 GCA_035544855.1 Gemmatimonadaceae bacterium
GCCTTGCGCAGATCCCACCATTTCTTGATGGCGATGGAAAGGGTCCAGATGGACATGATGAAGAGGACATAACAAATGCCCTTCGCGAAGTTGCCCATCTGGTTGTAGATGTCGAGTAGTGACAGCTGCATTGTTTACTCCGGTGAGTTTGTTAGCGGGGAACGGCGAACTGGAATGACTGCTGGACCAGCTGGTTGACCGGCTTGCCGCCGATCATCGCGGGACTGAACTTCATCCGCGGCAGAACGTTCTTCACCGCCTGTGTGAACAGCTCATTCGACGATTTCAGCACCTTGAACGAATCCATGTCGGCTTTGCCATCCATCCTCACCACAAACTGTGCCTGAACTTCCCCGGCAATGCCTGAGCTTTCGAGAACCGACGGATATTTCGGTTTAGGACTGTCCTGAAGCATCTCCGCGGGCTTCTCGACCTGGAATTCGAAATACGTTTGGTTGGTGACGGGACCCGTTCCGCCGACGATGCCGGTGCCGGTGCCGCCCTTTACACCCTTTCCGCTGAAGTCGCTCTCGTTGGTGATCGCCTTCGAGAGGTCGATCTCCGGGATCTTGATGTCGATCCTGACGGGCGCGCGAAGAACCTGGAAGCCCTTCGGCGGAGGCGGCTTAACGATGACCTCCTTGGGCGGCGGCGGCTTATCCGGTACCTTCGGAGGCTCCTTCTTCATCTCCACGAACTGGATCTTTTCGGCCTTGGACTTCTCGTCCTTCACACCGGCACGGGCAGTCGCGTAGACGGCCCCAGCGATGAGGACCGTGTGGAGCACGATGCTGAACACCGTGCCGCCGGCCATCTTCTGCTTCTTCGGCTTCGACTCGATTAGTTGGTTAAACATTCCTCACCTGGGGGAAGTTCGTAACGAAAGCTGTTTAGAATCGGAACACGATGGAATAGCCGCAAGATTAAGAATCAATGAAATAGTATTAACCCAGACTTAATCATCGGGATAGAGTAAACACAAACGGCATTTCGACCAGCAGCCGCACTTTCTTGCCTCCGATCTCGGCCGGAGTGAACCGCATCCGAGCGAGAGCCGCGCGTCCCGCCTCCTCGAAGAGATGATTATCGGATCGTACGAACTTGACGCTTCCCTCTTCGACGCGACCCTCCTCACTTACAACGAACCGCGCGACGACCTGGCCTTCGACGCCGGCAGCTCGCAACACCTCCGGATACCTGGGCGGCGCACTTCCCGAAATGAGCGAGACCTGCTTCTCGACCTGGTCGGCTCGGAAAGTCGGGCCTGTTCCCTCGCGAGGGAGGTCCCCGGCTCCGAATGACACCGAGCCTCCGATCGGATCGCGACGAAAGTCGGCGGAGCCGACTATTGGCAATGGAACGTCGATCAAGGGAAGAGTGACACTGACGGCAGGATCGACGAACACGAGCCGACTCTTGATGACCTTCGAAGTGATGCCCGGAGCGGGCTCGGACCACGCAGGCGGTCGCACAGGGGCAAAGTACACATGATGGGCCACCTGATCTGACGGCGCCGTTTCGACTCTCGCTTGTGCGGTTGCATAGACCGCGACTCCGATCAGAGCCGTATGCGTCGCCACGCTTGCGACCGCGCCGGCGACGGAGCGCTCCCTTTTCGCCTTCGACTCCAGAAGCCTGTTCAGCATTTTGTCTCCGGAAAGGATGTCGAACACAACTTCTCGGAGTCCTACACGGCGAGGAATAGCGCGCACGTTAGCAGTGCGTGAAAGCCTGCTAACATTCAGATTAGCGAACGGTTAAGAGCGCTGGCCGTCATTGGCGATTGGAAGCGTGACCGTAAACAAGCTTCCCCGGCCAAGCCGGGAGGAAGCCGTGAGCGTCCCACCGTGCGCCTGCGCGATCCATTGGCTGATCGCCAGGCCCAGGCCGAATCCGCCCCGCTCCGACATTCGCGACCGCACCCTGTCGGCTCTCCAGAAGCGCTCGAAGATGTGCGGGAAGTCGGCCGCCGAAATCCCGATCCCGGTATCGCGCACCGCGAACGTCACATTGTCCGGGTGGCGGCCGAGTCCCAGCTCCACCTTGCCGCCAGCTGGCGTGTACTTGATCGCGTTGGTGACGAGGTTGAGAAAGAGCTGGCGAAGACGCGTGCGATCGGCCATAACGACGACGTCGGTCGTGAAGGGCAAGTTCACCGTCACCCCCTGAGCTTCGCCGAGGATGAGCGCGGTCTCGTAGACCTCCTGCACCAGCGGCTGGAGCTCGATGGGCTCGCGATGGATGTCGAACCGCCCTTCGTCGGCACGAGCGAGGGTGAGAAGACTCTCGACCAGATCCGTCATGCGCCTCACTTCCTGCAGCGCTTCTTCGAGCGCCACCATTCGCTCGTTCTGGCTGGAGCTCTCCATCATCGCCCTCTCCACATCGGCGCGGAGCACGGCGAGCGGAGTCTTGAGCTCGTGGCTGGCGTCGGCGGTGAACCGTCGTAGCGCGCCGAACGATGTCTCGAGGCGGCCGATCATCGCGTTGAGCGTCGTCACCAGATCGGCGAAGTCCGTGGTATCCTCACTCAGCGCTAGCCGCCTGTGAAGGCTACGCCCGTCAGTGATGGCGGCGACTTCCGTGGTGATCTCCGCGAGCTGCCGCTGCGTTCGGCCGAGAAAGACAAAGGCGCCCGTTCCCGCCGCTACGATTATCAACGGCACGATCAACGAGGCGTCGAGCAAATACTCGCGAGGGACCGTGCTGGCGCGGGTGGCAACCGCTCCCGATGCGATCCGGCTCAAGCCGCCCGGAGTTCCGGCCAGAGAATGCGAGACGAAAAGAAGCTTCTCCTGGAGCGAGTCCAGCGAAAAGATCAGAGCCTCTCCGGATTTCGGTAGATCCGCGAGCTGCGTCTGGAGCGTAGTCATGTCCTGATTCTTGAGACGCATCACCTCGTTGGAGCGGTAGACCGCTCGACCGGCGGTGTCGACGACGACGATGTAGCCCGGCACGATCTGAAGCCTATCCACGACCTTGCTTGAGAGTAGCGGGATGAGCGCGGTGTCGCCCGCAGCGAGTACCTTCTCGCCGGACTGTGCCGCATCGGTTATCACGCGCGAGGCGAGATCTCCCTGCGCGGCGGCGTACTGCGCGATGTCGTGGTAGACCGCGTTGTTGCGCGCCGTCAGTACGGCCAGAAAAAGCGTAATCGCGACCGCGATCATTCCGGCCACGAACGCCGCCGTCAGCTTTACGCGTGTAGAAACCACCTCGCCTAGCTCCCCCCCCCTTTTCCGGCGGCGCTCTCTTCGCGGATCACGTAGCCTACTCCGCGGATGGTGTGAATGAGCTTACGCGGACTGTTCGCGTCGACCTTCTTTCGCAGGTGGTTGATCACGACATCCACAATGTTGGTTCCAGGATCGAAGTGATACCCCCACGCGTATTCGGTGATCAGGGTTCTGCTCATCACCCGCCCCGCGTGGCGCATCAGATACTCGAGCACCGTGTATTCCTTTGGCGTCAGCTCGATCGGGCTCCCGGCGCGCGCGACCTCGCGCGTGTCCAGATTGAGCGTTAGATCGAGGACCTTGAGGACCGGCGACAACCGGGCGCGCGGCCGACGCGACAGTGCCTCCACGCGCGCGAGCAGCTCCTCGAAAGCAAAGGGCTTCGTCACGTAGTCGTCGGCGCCGGCGCGGAGCGCCTCGACCTTCGAGTCCACGGCGTCCTGCGCAGTGAGGATGAGCACGGGCCTGTCGAACCCGCGCGCGCGCAGGTCGTGGAGTACCTGCGCACCGGATTTCCCCGGGAGCCGCATGTCAAGCACGACGACGTCGTATTCCTCGGAGATTGCTCGGCTCTCCCCATCGTCGCCGTTCGCGACGAGATCGACGCCCCAGCGCTGTTCCTCAAAGCCCCGCTTGACGAACTGGCCGACGGTAGGGTCGTCTTCGATTACGAGGATTTTCATCGCGCGGGTTGGAATTCATCCGTTAAATGCCAAGAGGGCAGATAGACATCCGCCCTCTTGCTAACTTACATGTGCGTTACCCGCGGTTCAACGCGCGCGGACAGCGTCCTTGTTAGCGGATGAAGCCCCGGTCAGGCCTGTGGCTGGTGCGCGCGGCGTTTTCCTTTTTTGCCAGCATCGCCAGCGACACAGAATCGGTGCGCGACCTCACGATCGTCTCGTCGGAGCTATCGGCACCCACGAGCGAATCGGTGCATCCCCTGGCAGAGCTGCCGCTTTTTGCCGCACATCCAGAGCGGAGGAGCTTGGACGCTCCGCCCGCCGTTATGCGCGAAGAGCAGTTGCCAGGCGCCGCTCCACTCTTTGCCACGCAAGCCACTGACTCGCGCGCTTCAGGGCGACGTGACACCGAGTACATCAGCGCCGCCAAAGAAGACACGGCGACTGCCAGCAGCAGGAGCGCCACCAGCAGCTCGCCGATTATGAAGCCTCGACGGCCTTGTTTTGCTGAGCGACCGTCGGCGCGCACTAGTATTCCACCCAGTTATCGACCCAGGTGTTGCGCAGAGTCACTAGCGCACCTGATCCCATCGTGGCCTTCGCGACCTCGCAGGAGCTGTACTGGTAGGTCTTGGTGCCGTTCGCGGTAGAGACCGGCACGTAAGTGCCGAGCTTAACGTTCAGGCCGCTCACCGTCGCTCCTGAAATACCGTTGATACCGTTCGAGGTAATGTCGCCCCCGACGAGAAGTACTCCCCGCCACCCGTCGCTTCCATTGATGGTGAGGTTGCCGGTGACGATTAGCAGTCCCGTCCCTGATGACGGCAGAACGAAGTCTCCGTTGACGCGAACGACCGGGTAATAGGTGGAAGTGGTGTCCGCATAAGCGGCGGTCATCTGAGCTGTCGGCCAGCTCGCGCCGGGAATGATGATGGCCGGCGTGATGATACCTGCGTTCACAATGCCGTTCCAGTCGATATGCACTGAATCGGGCGGAACCGAATCGATTGCCGGGCTTCCCGTTACAGCGGTGGTCTTGCCGGTATATCCCGGGTTTACGGGCACGACGACGCCGGCGACCGCGGCAGAATCCTTACAAAGATCCACACCGCTGAGAGTTCCGGCGGTACCGTTCTTCTGGAGACCAGACAGCGCCAGCCAGCCGGCGAGAACCTGCATTGGCGCCGATTCCCACAAAACATACTGCGCAACAGTACGTACGCCCTGCGGTGTCCCCGCATAGGTGCCTACCGTTTCGGTACCCTTGGAGCGCGCAATGTAGAGGCCCGACTGAGAACCCGTGGGTGGACGGAGCCGAGTGAGCGACACATCTGCGTAGCCACCGGGCACCATGATGCGAACGCTGTCCTTGGGGCCGGGAATTTTGGTGTAGTTTGCGGTTCCCAGTAGCAGCGAGTCGCGACGGACGAGATAAACCTCGAGGCCCTGCTCGGCGATTCGGAAAGCGGAGATCTGAGACTTCTGGTCCGACACCGATCGGCGCTCAGCGCTCACCAGAGAAAAGCCTCCGGCAAGCATGATCGTCAGAACGGCGATGACAAGAATCGCAAATGGTATCGCAAATCCGCGGCGTTCGGTGTTGTTCAGCATATAATTAAGCCTCTCGGCTAATTTGTGCGGTTCTTGAAGAAGACCGCGGTTGTGAATGGCGCAGTTTCCTGAGTGGTTTTCGTTGCAGCAGTACCTTCGCTCAAGCCGTTGAGGTGGAGCTCGAACCCGCGAATGTCGGCAAGATTGGCCGGCGCGTTCGCTTGTGCGACTGCTCCGCCATTGACCATGAAGAACTTCCAGCTTGCGGTGCTAGCGAACGGAGCGACGAGCTCCTCAGCTGTTTCAGCTCCGTTCGGGGCGATTACTGTGCGATAAAGCCCGAGCGTGCCGGGTACGGCGATTGAAGCCTTGAATTCGTATCGGACTCTCTGATACAGAAATACAGGTGTCCCAAGACCGGCTCCGGCCGGGAGTACAGGCGTCACCTGAACAACCTTTCCAAAAGTAACCGTCGTTACGTTCATCCCCGTGCAGACAGCGGGGAGACCAACCGCCTCGGTTGCGGGGTTCTCGACATAGGAATAGGCTCCGGTCGTGTAGTTTCTCCACGCGTACCCGTAGAAACCGGCGTTCACGGCGCTCGCGTAAGTAGTGGAGTCAACCGGCAAGAGGGAGATTTGCGTCACGTTGTTTGCCGTCGCACACATGACGCCGATCGCAAACGGAATGCGGAGAGTCAACGACGTAGAAGTAGCGGCAATTACGCCGCCGGTCGCTTCGATCATTCGGAAGTCCGACACAACACGGTTGAGCGACGCGCGCGAGACGTTGCGCGCGGCGTTCCCCATTCCCTGCCTGTCGAAGAATCGGCCCTGCGTCGTGAGCAGCTTGGTGAAGAGCGCGCCGATGATGCCAAAGAGCACGATACCGACCAGCAGCTCGATGAGCGTGAAGCCGCGACGGACGCGGCGATGACCGTTGTATCTCATTTGCATGTCGTGCAAAGGGCCTTGCTCGTGCGCGCCTTCGTACGGGTGAAGCTCACCGTGTCCGGCTTGTACTTCGCGTTCGTAGGCGTGATGACCACCTTGACCGTCTTGATGATGTTGGCAACAGGCTCGGCAACAGTTATGACGCGAGTATGCGGATATGGAGCAGTCGACACATTGAAGCTCGCAGATCCCACCGCGATGGAATCATATGGAATGGCCTCGAGACGATTCACTTCGTGCATCAGGACGCCATTTCGATATGCGCTGCCCGTCGCGACCATGCCGCTCTGAGATATAGAGTACATGAGGGCAGCGAGCGAAGAGACCGCAACTGCAAGCAGCACCATCGCCACGATGACTTCGACGATGACAAACCCCTTCCGCTGTTTTGCGGAGTGGGCGCTCGTCGACTTCGCGGCCCGGGAGAATTTGCGCAATGAGATTTTCATTATTTGCTAACCCTCACGAAACCAGCGGTGCTGGCGGTGATTTTCTTCGAGTAGTCGCCGTTGGCGAGTTTGATCGTGAGCGGGGCGGATGAAACGCCGTTCGGAAAAACGTCGACTGTATCCGGCGTGAAAGTGAGAGCGCTCAGACGATATTCGGACGTGTCGCCGTAAAACGTTCTTATGCGAAGCACCGCCCCCGTCTGGCGGTCGACGAACTGATAGCTGCGGTTCGCGTTATCCGCCTGAATCCGGACCGGCTCACGCTGACGCGCGGCTGTGGCGAACGCGTTCTGAAGATCCGAGGCGATGAGTGTCGTGGCGCGATTGACACGGTTGTGTCGCACGATGCGCGACATCGCGGGTCCGGCTACGGCAGCCATGATCCCAAGAATCGCCACGACGGCGATGAGCTCGATTACGGAAAATCCAAATCGGGAATTTTTGTGACTAGTCGAACTCATCCGCATGTCCATTTCCCGCTTAAGGGAGTGTTCGAGGA
>DASZZU010000210.1:0-6941 GCA_035544855.1 Gemmatimonadaceae bacterium
GCGCTCAGCGGACATCGTCGTATGCCCTTCCCACGCCTCCGGAATCAGCATCGCCATCGCGTGCGCGAGGGGCCGGCCAGCGAGCGTGAGCAGCTCGAGCATGTTGTCCAGCGAAGCTGAATCGCTCTGCTTCTCGCCGCAGACCGGCAGCAGCGCGGCAACGCGACCGCCGAAGCGAGAAGAGGACATGAGGGCTTCGCGCACGCGCATCCAGCTCAGATTGCCGCGCAGCGTGTTGATCTCCCCGTTGTGGCAAAGAAACCGGTACGGGTGGGCCAGTCGCCAGGAGGGGAAGGTGTTGGTCGAGAAGCGCGAGTGGACCAGCGCAATCGCGCTCGCCAGGTCCGGGTCCCTAAGGTCTTCATAGAATGGCGCCAGTTGATCCGGACGGAGCATTCCCTTGTAGACCACAGTGCGCGAGGAGAAGCTCGCTAGGTAGCAGTCGCTACCGAGCGCTCTCTCGCGGAGCGCGGCTTCGATTTTCCGTCGGATCACATACAGCGTTACTTCGAAGTCAGAGTTGGTATCGACCTCGCGTCCCACACCCATCCGCGCGACGAATATCTGCCGCATGGCCGGGCGCGCGCGCCGAGTGGGACCGGAAAGTACGGACTCGTCGACCGGAACATCGCGCCAGCCCAGCACGGAGCATCCTTCCTCCATCACGGCTGCTTCGACGATGCGCTCGCAGGCAAGGCGGTCGGCGCGACGGGAGGGGAGGAATACCATCCCCACTCCATAGCTGCCCGCATCGGGCAAGGAGATTCCGGCCGGGCCGCAAACCCGCCGCAGGAAGGCGTGCGGCACCTGGAGCAGGATCCCGGCACCGTCGCCGGTGCAGGCATCGGCCGCGACGGCGCTCCGGTGCGAGAGATTCTTGAGGAGCTCGAGAGATTTCTCGACGACGTCGCGTGAGCGGACGCCATGGATGTGGGCGACGAAACCGATTCCGCACGCGTCGTGCTCGTAAGCCGGGTCGTACAATCCCTGCTTTTCCGTCATCGCCTATCCCCGGAGCCTGCGCTCCCGTGGGTGCCGCCGTGACACAAAAAAAAGACCTCGTCCTATTTGGGAGAGGCCTTTTGCGCGTTATCCTGGCAACCTGCTATGAATCTGTGTCGGTGCCCGCGCAAAATCTCTCCATCGCCTCGATTCTAATCGAGGCAGGATGAAGGAGAATTCGATAATTAGCGGGCGATTGCTTCACGTGGCACGTCCCGAAGGTGTTTTGCGACTTGTGCTAGCGAGCAAGGTAGTCTTCTCGGCGCATCGAGGCAAGGAAATTCTTTGCTCCAGGCGGGATCGAGAGCTTTACTCTAGCAGGCATCCACAAAACTGGAGCAGGGAGCTGTATGCTTTGCAGCCTCTTAGCCGGGAGCTTTTCCGGCCTGACACGCGAAAGAAGGCGCTGAAGACGGCGGTGGAACCCCCCTAAGCCGAAAAGTACGTCATGGTATCGCTTAAGGAGGCAAGACCGGCGAAGTGTAGTTTTCTAAGTTAACTACTTTCGTTTACTAAAGCACCTTGTCTTGCACTAAAAGATTTAAGTAGCTAAACTACCACCATGGCGCAGACGAGGATCTCCGGGAAGTCCCTCCAGAACCCGTTCCGGATTCACGGTACGGTGGGCGGTGAATACTTCACGGATCGGAAGGATGAGCTCGCAAAGTTCAGAGCTATTCTCGAGGAACCCACGGCCAAGATGCTGGTCTACGGCCACCGGCGCATGGGCAAGTCATCCACCCTCGAGCTCGCGGTGGACTCAGTCAATCGAACCGGAGGGCACGCGCTCCTCGCGGACCTTTCGACCGCGTCCACCTTCGCGGACATCAGCAACCGGATCCTGTCCGGTGCTGCCAAGTCGATGGGGAAGCGGTGGGGAGATCTCATCAGCGACTGGGTGAAAATGCTCCAAGGGAGTGTTTCGCTCAAACCCGATCCGCTCACCGGCGCGCTCTTGCCAAGCTTCGACGTGAGCATTCGAACCGACACGCTTGAACGGCAGCGCGAGACGCTTACCACAGTTCTCGATTCTCTGAACAGTCTGGCGAAGAAGAAGAGGATGAACGTCGGGTTGGTACTCGACGAATTTCAGGAGATCATGCGGTTCGGAGGTGAAAGCGCGGAATGGCATCTCCGGGGCGTGATCCAGTCGCATCAGAACGTCAGCTACATATTTGCTGGCTCCAAAGAGCATATCATCCGCGCGATGCTCGAGAAGGGGCGGGCCTTTTATCGGATGCTCGACGAATACCATTTCGCCCCCATCGAGAGGCAACACATGGCTGCGTGGATCGACGAGCGGCTTGCTTCTGTCTCACTGAAGCCACAGGGGGCGGGTGAAAGTTGCGTTCGGCTCGCGGGCCCACGGACGAGGGACATCGTCCAGGTTGCCCGGAAATGTGTTGACCGGTCGGAAGACCGTGGCGCTATCGCCTACAATGAAGTCGCGGAGGCCTATGTAGAGATCATCGATGACATGGATGACAGCATCCGGACGTGGTGGAACACCATGACCAGGCAGCAGCAGAATGTCCTCAGGGCGGTTGCGGGAAGCGGCGCCGGTCTGACTACGCGTGAGACCCGCCGAAGATTCTCTCTCGCCGGCAGTGGAACGCCAACGAATGCCGCATCGTCTCTACTAAAAGACGGGCACCTCGTTCGTACCGACAACGGCTCTGGCTACGTATTCGATAGCCCCTTTGTCCGCGGCTGGGTCATCACTCATGCGCTGCCTGACATGGGACTCGCGCTCTTGCCGACCCACATAGCTTCGGAAACCAGCGAGTACCAGTCGCCAAAGGCCAAGTGATTGTCGGATGCTGAGCCTTGACATAGGGGGTGGGGGTATTATCTTATATACCAGGGGTGGGTATCTGATCCGCCCCCCTAACACACTTGAGCTGTTGAGGGGCGCACCGATGGAAAAGCTGACGATGAACATCTCGGGGATGACCTGCGGCCACTGTGTTGGGCAGGTCACCAAGGCACTCAAGAGCCTCGATGGCGTGCAGGTCGAGCAGGTCAAGGTCGGGTTGGCCACAGTGGCGTATGATCCGAGCCGGACTTCGCCAGATCAGTTGACGCAGGCTGTCGAGGATGCGGGGTACGAGGTATGGCCGGTGCAGCTCGGTCGCGCTCCCCAGTCCGGGAGCGAACGCTGACGCCCGCCGATTGGGCGGTCCTGGCCGCCGGCGTCGCGTCCATCGCGTGGGTGAACTGGTACTTCTTCCTCGCCGAACGTGGGACGGTGGTCGCGACTGTGGCGGCCGACGTGACCATCACCGTCAAAGGGGGCTACACCCCGGCGGTGGTCCGGGTCAAGGCAGGGCAGCCGGTCCGCCTCATTTTTGACCGGCAGGAGACGTCCGGATGCTCGGAGGAGATCGTCTTTCCCGATTTCGGAATCAAGAAATTTCTCCCCGCCTTCCAGACGACCACGGTCGAGGTAACGCCGCCCGCACCCGGCACGTACGAGTTCACCTGCGGCATGAGTATGCTGCGCGGCCGCCTCATCGCGGACTGATTACGGACTTTGATTGCGGTGATCCGGCATCACCAGGGAATCAGATCATGACCACGACATCACAACCCATTCGCGCGCACATTCGCGTCCCGGTGACCGGGATGACGTGCGCGGCCTGCCAGTCGCGCGTGCAGAAGACGCTGCAGAAGCAACCGGGCGTGCTGGACGCGTCCGTGAACCTGATGATGAAGAACGCGTCAATCACGTTCGACCCGACCGTGGCGAGCCCCGAGCAACTGGTCGAGGCGATCCGCGAGACTGGGTATGGGGCCGAGATCGCCTCGCCGGATCAGACCGCGTTCGAAGAGCAGGAAGCGCGCGACCGCGCGCAGACGGAGGAGTTCCGTGACCTACGCCGCAAGGCAATTGTCAGTGGCGTTGTCGCAGTGCTGGCGATGATCTTCTCGATGCCGCTCATGGCCGCGCACGGCGGGATGGTCGCGGCGGCGCACGGCAAGGCCGCCGACCCCTTCATGCAGTGGGCGATGATGTCGCTCACGCCGGCGCTCAGGCGCGTCGCGCCGTGGCTGTACGCTATTCCTCCGGTGCTGCTGGTCTACGGGCTCTTCGCGCTCACGCTCGGCGTGATGGCGTGGGCGGGGCGGCACTTCTATACCCGCGCCTGGGCTGCCTTCCGGCATCACTCGGCGGACATGAACACGCTCATCGCGGTCGGAACTGGCGCGGCCTTCCTGTACTCCGTCGTTGCGACGGTGGCGCCAGGGATCTTCACGAGCCGCGGGATGATGCCCGACGTGTATTATGAGGCCGCGGCGTTCATCATTGCGCTCATCCTGACCGGGAATGCGTTCGAGGCCCGCGCCAAACGCCAGACCTCGACGGCGCTCCGCGCGCTCGTGGACCTGCAGCCGAAGACGGCGCGCGTGGTGCGGGGCGGTGAGGAGATCGACATCCCAGTGGAGCAGGTGCTGCACGGCGAGACCGTTGTGGTGCGCCCCGGCGAGCGCGTCCCGGTGGACGGCGAGATCAATGCGGGTCAGAGCGCCGTGGATGAGTCGATGCTCACGGGCGAGTCGCTCCCGGTGAAGAAAGGGGTCGGCGACAGGGTGATCGGCGGCACGATCAACAATACAGGAAGCTTCCGCTACGCGGCGACGACGCTCGGTGCGGATTCGGTGCTCGCGCAAATCGTCAGATTGATGCGCGACGCGCAGGGATCGCGCGCACCGATTCAGCGTCTCGCCGATCGGGTGAGCGGGATCTTCGTCCCGGCGGTGGTCTCGATTGCGATCGCGACCTTCGTCGTCTGGTTCATCGCGGGGGGCGCTGTGGGCATTCCTGCGCCAGCGGTGCGGGGGTTCGCGGCGGCGGTCGCGGTGCTCATCGTCGCCTGCCCGTGCGCGATGGGGCTTGCCGTCCCCACCGCGGTCATGGTGGCGACGGGGAAAGGAGCCGAGCTCGGTGTGTTGATCAAAGGCGGTGAGGCGCTCCAGCGCGCGGGCGACGTCAAGACAATCGTGCTCGACAAGACGGGGACCGTCACCGAGGGGAAGCCCACCGTGACCGACGTGGTCCCCGTGGTCGGAGCAAGCCGAACCGACGACGAGCTGTTGCGGCTCGTCGCCTCGCTCGAGACCGCGAGCGAGCACCCACTGGCCGATGCCATTGTGCGGTACGCCAGGACACGTGGTCTCGCGCTGTCGACGCCGGAAGGCTTCGACGCCGTCGCCGGTCGTGGGGCGGTCGGTGTGGTGGACGGCGTCGCACTCGTCGTTGGTAACGCGGCACTGATGGCGGACCATGCGACCGACGCCTCACCAATGCGCGAGAGCGCCGAACGGCTCGCGGGCGAGGGCAAGACACCGATGTACGTGGCAATCGACGGCGCATTGGCCGGCGTGATCGCGGTGGCCGACCCGATCAGGTCCACCTCGCGTGAGGCCATCCAGCGCCTGCGCCAGATGGGGCTCGACGTGGTCATGCTCACCGGCGACAACGAGCGGACGGCGCGCGCGATCGCGAACGAGGCGGGAATCGACCACGTCATCGCGGGCGTGCTCCCGGATGGGAAGGTGGCGGAGATCCAGCGGCTGCAGGCCGACGGAAAGGTGGTCGCGATGGTGGGCGACGGGATCAACGACGCACCGGCGCTGGCGCAGGCGGATGTGGGCATGGCGATGGGCACGGGGACCGACATCGCCGCTGAAGCGGGAGACGTGGTGCTCATGCACGGCGATCTCCAGAGCGCGGCGCAAGCGATCGAGCTGTCGCGCCGCACGATGCGGACGATGAAACAGAACTTGTTCTGGGCCTTCGTTTACAACGTGGTGGGGATTCCGATTGCGGCGGGTGTGCTGTACCCCGCGTTCGGATTGCTCCTGAGTCCGATCCTGGCGAGCGCCGCGATGGCGTTTAGCTCTGTCAGTGTAGTCACGAACAGTCTCCGGCTCCGCGGAGCGTCCATCGCGTAGTGCTGCTCGCGCACAATCGCGGCCGCTAAGTTGATCCACGAGCACACGAGGTGAATATGGCAACAAAGACAGTGCGGGCATCAAAGGCAGCGCTCTCCACCGCGAGCGCGACCTGCGGGTGTGGGGTGAAGCACGTGTCCGCCGCCGGCAACCGGCAGGCCCACGGAGTCGATCCCGAGATCAAGGACCGCAATCTCAAGCGCCTGCGCCGGATCGAGGGACAGGTGCGCGGGCTGCAGAAGATGGTGGAGGAGGAGCGGTACTGCGCCGACGTGATGACGCAGATCGCCTCGGTGCACGAGGCGCTGCGCGCGGTGGGGCGGGAGCTCATGCGCAACCACCTGAAGCACTGCGCCACGTCGGCGATCAACGCCGGCGGCGATAAGGCGAACGCGATGTACGACGAGCTCGTGGACATGATGTACAAGCACAGCCGGTGACGATGGCTAACACGCCGGGCGGTCCGCGTTTCACGGCGACAGTGAACGGGCCGGCCGGCAAGCCGCTCAAGGTGTCAGGTGATTACCTCAACGTCTGGAAGAAGATCGACGGACGGTGGGTGACGGTGGTCGAGATCAGTAACTCGTCGCCTCCCGCGAAGCAGTAGTCCTATTCGACCGCTAGAGGATCGCTTGATCCCGGGAGCGCGCCGCGCTATATCCGACGATCCTGGCAAGCCCATCCTTTTCAGGAGCGAGATATGAGGGGAATTCTGGCGGCAGTCTCGATTCTTTTCGCGCCAACCCCGCCGATGCCCCGCGGCTCGCTTACGACTCGTACTCGATCGCCTGCACCTCCAATACGGCGACAATTACTCATCGCAACACCGTCACCGTGCGGGCCGACGGGAAAGATCAGAGCTTCAATACGCGCAGCGTTCACGTTCTCGAGAAGCGCGGCGGTCGCTGGCAGGTAGTCGCCAATGCCGGCCACGGTCTCGACGACCAGGGCGTCCTGGCCTACATGGAGCGCGAGTGGATCGA
>DASZZU010000211.1:0-3186 GCA_035544855.1 Gemmatimonadaceae bacterium
GATGGCCACTTCACTGCCCGGATCGAGTCGGAGTCGAATCGCGCTCGCGCTTTGTGCTGCGGCGGTCGTGGCCACTGCCATGAGCGCTGAAACCGTCAATAAGGTCTTTCTCATCTGCGTATCCTCAGTTTGTGAGATGCGTTGCTTCGGTACGCACTCAGGATACGAATTCCGGGTGACCCCACCTGTCGGACTTCACCTCAACTTTCGTGGGTATGTGACTGAACTTTCGGCGCGGAATCACCATCCCTATTTGAGGGAAACCCTTACAGGATTGAGCGCTTCGAGCCTCGACCGAGACATGGACAGGGAAACACCCACAATAAATCAGCCATTGGCTGACTGTTCCGTTCGGCCATGACTTGAAGATTGGACGTGACGAGGTGTGATCGCGCCTTGATTTTAAGTCGTTGGTGCTGAACGGAGGTCCTTATGTACAAGATCATCATGGTCCCGACCGATGGGTCGGGCTTTGATCGCTACGCGATTCGGGTAGCGCTTCGAGTCGCTGAGCGTAGCCAGGCAAGAGTTCGACTGGTTCGCGTTCAGTCCACCGGAGCCTTCTTCGGAACGGGCTCCTCGCCGGAAGCGGCGACGGTTTCGGTCGAGCTGCTGCAGGAGGAACGGGACAGGATTCTGAGGGAGCTTTACGCCCTGGCCGCAGAATACAGGAACATCTGCGATGCGGAAATCGGCGTGGCGCTCGAGGACGGACCCGTGCCCGACGCTCTCGAGGCGTACGCCAGCCGCAACAAGGTGGATCTCATAGTCATGAGCAGCCACGGGCGCGGTGGCATAGCGCGGCTGTCCCTTGGCAGCGTAACCGATTTACTCATTCGTCGCACGAACATTCCAATTCTCGTCGTCAAACCGCCCGCGAGCTATCTGAATCCGCAGGCGGGTGATCCTTTCAAGCGCATCATCGTGCCTCTCGATGGATCGAGCCTGGCGGAGCAGATACTTCCTGAAGTCGTCGCGCTAGCGAAGCTCGATGAGTCACAGCTCACTCTGTTGCACGTTGTGGTGCCGCGGAATTCCTCACAGAAGGCGATCGACGATCAGCAAACCCCTTGGTCGGACATGGACATCGCCGCCGCGCAGGCTTATCTATTTCGCATCGCGGCAACGCTGCGTGAGGATGGTTTGCTCACCACCACCGACGTCGTTGTCGGTGAGAACATCGCTCAAGCGATTGCCGACTACGCCAGCAGGAAGAGAGCCAACCTCGTCGCCATCGCCACTCATGGACGTGGCGGCATTTCGCGCGCGCTACGAGGGAGCGTCGCGGACGTTGTCAGGAGGACGTCGCGCACATCAATGCTCGTGTATCGGCCTGCTGGCGCTCTCGCCGAAGAAGTGCCGGCGAGAGAGGGGCCCAACACGGCGTTCATTCCAACACCCAATCCAAGGAGCGCCAACGCGCTCGTTTCCAGCGTCCTCCTATTCATGGTGAGGCCCCCCGTGTGAATGACGGTTTCGCCCGTCCGTCGGGCAGCAGCTCGAGCACCGCCATCGTTTTCGATTGCAGGAAGGAGATTGAAGGCGACTTACCCCCTCACTGTGTCAGGGCGTGCGCCACCCCACGGCACGATGGCGACTTCCGTCGAACGTGTGCACCCGGTGTCGGTAGTAGGACCCGTTTCATCGAAGGTTGCGGGCATCCCGCAAAAATTTCCGTGGATGGCGCAAAGGGTCTCGTCTTCCGCCAGCTCGGCCGGGGTGCGGTGCCCATGACGCGGTGGTCTCTCTTCGTAGAATCCCATGATGGAAGGTGCAACAGAGAGAAGCCCCTGTCCGTCGGAGAAGTGCTGTTTTTTTGTGAGAGTTTTCCCCACCCCCGCGTGGCGTGTAAGGCTTTCCCTCACCGCAGCGCGGTCAATCTCCTCATGAGTTCAATCGTGCTCCCCGACAGTCAGTCGCTCAAAGCTCCCGCATCTTGAAGGATGATATCACGCTCTCTCCTCCAGGTACCGGGGACACACTTTCCCAAGCGTGCACACCGGGCGATCCAACTCGGAAAACCCGGATTCATTGCTCTCGCAGTCGTCGGCGTCTGCGCCAGCAGTCGGGGACCCATCGAGAAAGGTGCGCTGCCCTTTTCAGTTGGAGAGAAGCTCACATATGAGGTGAGCGTCGCCAAGGGTGGCAAAGTGGGAATGGCGACAATGTGGATCGAAGGTCCCGTTGATGTCCGCGGGACCAGCACCTATCTCCTGCGGTTCGATTCCAAGATTCGCATTGCATTCCTCACCGCGTTCAGCAGCAGCTCGTCGTGGTTCGATCCGCTTCGAGGCTCGTCGCTTCGTTTCCTTAAGCGCGAGCGGAATCCTTTGACGCATCACGACGAGTCGGTCGACCTGTATCCCGATCAAAAAGAATGGAAATCGGCGAACGGGGAAACCGGCCAAAGCCCGAGCGGCACGCCTCTCGACGAGCTGTCGTTCATGTATTTCATCCGCACCCTGCCGATGACCCCGGGGGCGACGTACCGCTTCGACCGGCATTTTGACCCCGCCCGAAACCCGATCACGATAAGCGTCATCCGCCGCGAAGTAATTCCGACTCCAATGGGAGAACTGCGGGCAATCCTGGTCGAGATGCGCGTGCGTGATCCTCGACATTACAAGGGAGAGGGCGTCATCCGGATTCATCTAACCGACGATGACTGCAGATTGCCAGCGAGAATCGAGAGCACAATGCCGGTGGTCGGAACAGCGATACTGACGATCATTTCTGAAAATAGCCGCTGCAAGAAACGATAGTCCCCGATCGTTGAAGCATTCAGAAAGAGCGAATTCTTGTGATCAGGGTTTTCCTTACAGAGCGAGGGCGTGCCCAGGCGCTATGTTAACGCGCTAGCGCCAATGCGCGTAGCGAGTCAAGTCGTTCCTTCCTTAGCACGGACAGCCTACATGTGCATTCACCGGATACATTGCGGTTTCAGAGTCAGCGTGGTTTCCGCCCTGCTCGCGTTGGGTCTCGTCTCCGGCGCTTCGCGCGCCCTTCCGACAGGCGCAGGCCCACAGCCGAGGTTGACAAAGGCAGCCGGTCGCGCGGACGCAATCCTTGGCATTCCAGCCAACCACGCAGTCGCTCCAGCTTCGCTTTATGCAGCTCTCGCGACGCTGTACGTTCCGAGCTTTTCCCGCCAAACCGGGCTGGCCTGTAGCGCCTGCCACTACCAGT
>DASZZU010000212.1:0-1863 GCA_035544855.1 Gemmatimonadaceae bacterium
GAGCTTTCCACTCGCCAGCCGCTGTGCTCATTGACCCTCAAGTCCTTGCTACACTTCCACTTAGGGAGTTGCGTGCGGGTTTTGCAGAGGTATTCAAGCATGGCGTAATTGCCGACGAGCCTTATCTTAACGACGTCGCGAGCAGAGCTTCCGGGCTGCTCTCGGCGGACGGCCCGAAGGGTGACAGCATGTTCTCACTCATCGTCCGTAGTGTAGAGATCAAGGCCGACATCGTTTCGCGTGACGAACGGGAGGAGGGCCTTAGACAAGTTCTGAATTTTGGCCACACCATTGGCCACGCCGTCGAGCTGGTTAGCGGCTACTCCCTCCTCCATGGAGAGGCGGTCGCAATCGGGATGGCACTAGAGAGTGAGCTGGCCGAACAGATCGGCCTCGCTCGGACCGGAACCGCAGCGACGGTCAGCAGCGCGTTGCACTCGGCCGGACTCCCAACCGCTCTCCCCTCCGGGTCAGACGGTGATGCCGTGATCGAGGCTATGCGGTCGGATAAGAAGGGACGCTCAGGCAGGACGAGGTTCGCTCTCCCGCTCCGCATTGGAGAGATGGCGGGGGCAGATACTGGATGGACTGTTTCGGTCAGTGACGATCAGCTTCGGGAGGTGCTCGCATGAAAAGACGCTCAGACGTTGTCCGTACAGTCGTCGCGGTGACCCTTGCGATCGCTCTCATCGGTACCGGTGCCGTTGCGCTCCCATCACTCTCACCGATGGAAGCAAGCATCGAATTCCCGCCCCAAAAGGGACCTCAGCTCGAGCCCGACGTGCTCTCCGCCATCGAAAGCATCCACGAGGACGCTGGCAGCCTCGCTGGACCCCTGAAGGAGATCATCGCGGAAATGTCGAAAGCGCTTCCATCGACGGCCGCGAACGTCGCCACCGCGACGACCGCGCTGACCAGACCGATCGCCGAGGGAGTCGAGGCGATCCCCAGCGCCGCCAGGATGGTGCGCGCCACGGCGCACGAAGCGATCAAGATGAAAAAAGGGATCATTCCGCTCATTCCATCCAAGTTTGCTCGCGCGCAGGATGGCGTTTCGATTCCCATCTCACTCACCCAGTACTGCGTGCAGGGCGAGACGCGTCGAGGACGGCAAACGCGCCACGGAATCGTCGCCGCCGATCCACGCATCTTCCCGCTGGCCCGGTACGTCGAGGTCTTCCTCGGCAACGAGTATCTCGGCCGCTATCTGGTCGACGACACCGGCGGCAATGTGCTGGGTGCGACCGTCGACATCTGGAACCCGGACTGCAAGGAAGCCGCGCGCTTTGGGCGACACTGGGGAAGCGCGACGCTCGTCGCGCGTGAGGTCGAGCAGATCCCCAACGATTCGCTCGCGCCTTCGCGCTGGGACGGACTGGCGAAGCGCTAGCCTCGCGGAATTTCCAGGGCCGCATCTGGCCCTACAATTGCTCGATTCGGCCTCGAAAAACTCAACCCGAGAGCACCCATGTCCTCGTTCAGCACCTACCTGATCGGATTTATCATCCTCATCATTGGCCTCGCCATCGCCGCGATTCTGCTTGGCGTGTCGCAGACCTGGGTGGTTGTGGGAAGTATTGTCCTGATCGGAATCGGCATTTTGATGGCCACAACCCGAACGAAGCCCAAAGATCCACCCTCCCCACCTGTGGCATGAAACGTGGCTGTTGACGGTTGAGTGCGCCTTTAGTTAACGTGCGCGTCCGGCAGAGTACCGGGAGTGCGCCACCCAGACGCGTCATTCGATAATGTCGCTACCAAGGGGCTTATGCAGACAACGGGCGAGAGTAGATCCAAAGGCTTCTTCCGTTCCTCCCCTTCCACCGCTTTCGACCAGTACCTCCAGGACATACAAAAGCTTCC
>DASZZU010000213.1:0-2387 GCA_035544855.1 Gemmatimonadaceae bacterium
CTGGAAATCGCCGTACTGGTAACCGGCGGCGATGCGTCGGTCGAACATTGCCGGGAGATCGCCAATATCTATGACCTCGACCGTCCGCTGCACCTTATGGCGCGGAGCCAGCCGCAGCCGCACGTTGACAATTGCGCCGAATAATCCGTATCCGCCGATTGCCGCGCGAAAAACTTCGGGGTTCTTCGTTCTGCTGCAGCGACGTACGAGGCCGTCCGGCCCCACGATGGTGAACGCGACGACGTCGCCAACGAATGGCTGGAGCTTCAGTCCGCGCCCGTGCGCGTTCGCCGCGAGCGCACCGCCGATGCTCAGCTTGTCAGCGCCGGTCTGCTTCTGAATGAATGCCCATGGCTTCTTCTCGTTCACCTGGCTTTCAATGAGATATTTGTAAAGCTCTGGCCACTGAATGCCGGCCTCGACTTCGATCTCACCGGCGACGCGATCGAACTCGATAACGCGCGTCAGGCCATTCATGTCAATGAGGGTTGCGTTCGTCGCGAACTGCTGACCACCCATGGCGTGCCTGCCGCCAGCGACGCTCACCCCTCGTCCGTCGCGGCGGGCCGCGCGAACCACTGACTGCACCGCGTCAATCGACTCGGGGCGAACCACGTTGTGCACCCGCGTAGGATTCAGGTGCGAGTGGACGTCGTTGACTGTAACACCATCGGTTGCTGACTCGGCAGCCCTACGCGGCATGCAGCCAGGGACAGCCGTGGCAATGCCAGCCTTTGCGGCCAGCTCAAGAAATTCACGTCTTGATATCATGGCTCCTCCGAATTGGTGGCCAGGAACGGGAAATCGATCTGGCCGCGAGGAAGATCATCCAGAGCGCAGCGCCCTGAATGACGTGGTAGAGTGCGTTGTGATTGAAGTAGACAGGATGAATTCCGATATGAAGCTGCTGCACCGCCGCCGCGGCAAGAGTGAGCGCGAGACCCGTGACTCCCCAGCGGACCGCAGGATCTGGCCGGTGGCGATATGTGGTCAGCAGCGCGAAGAGTAGAAAGAGCGTGCTCGGCAAATAAGCGATGATCGCGACGTAGAACTTGCTCTTGACGAACAGCACGACGAGCGAGAAGAGCACGATCTGCGCGATGGCGAGGCGGCGAACGAGGGCCGCCGTGCGCTCTTCGAGCTGGAGAATGGCGCCGATGGTCCACGCCGCGAGGCTAGTCACGAGGATGGACAAGAGAGTTGCCGGCCAGAGAATCCGCCGACCAGGGCTCGATGCCGCGAGGAAGAATCCGTGCACGGTTCCGCCAAATACCGACGCCGCGCCGATAGAGGCGAAGAAGACGACGAACCAGAGGCACAGTTCCCGGTCGCGTGCGTCAAGGCGGGCGAGCGCGAACAGGAAAACCGCGCACTCGATCGCCAGTGCATAGTCGGTGAGGGTTACAGCGGGCTCGGTCATGCGTTCACGTTACCCGTTTCAAGCTCCTCTCGTAGTACGCATTTTTACGTAGTAAGGCTCTCGAAGTTTTGCGGTCCCCCGCCTACGTCATTTGACGTATTCAGCGCGCACCTCCCGCAAGGCATCCTGATCTCTCACGTGCAGATAGCACCGAGAGAGGGAGGTCAGAATGAAGGCACTCGCAAGTCTCCTGTTTGTTGCAGTCTGGACTTCGCCGTTGAGCGCGCAAGACAGTACCTGGGCTACCGCTGACTCGGCAGTACTTCCGGCGACGACGCTCTACCGTAATCCGCACCGAGCTCTCATTCTGGGGAGTCTCATTCCGGGAGCTGGGCACATCTATGCTGGAGAATATGTTCAGGGCTTTCTGGCCTACGAGGCTACGGTCGCAGGGATAGGAGGGAGCGTGCTGGCGTACGACTTCGACGTATGTGCTTTCAATTTGTTCAGCCCAACCCCTTGTAAGCCTAGCCCGCGGTGGCCCTATCACCTCCTCAGCGTGGTGCTAGCTGGAGCCGGAATATGGGAATGGATATCTAGCGCGCGCGATGCCCCTCATGCCGCGGAACGCGCGAACGCGAAGCACCGTCGCAAAACGTCCCCAGTTACGCCTATCGTCGAGGCCCCAGTTGACTCGCACGGCGGTTGGCGGGTTGGCGCTGCGATCCATTGGTAGGGCTCCTGCTCATCCCTAACGGACTTCGCTACTAACGATCACTTTTCGAAACGCTCGCCGATCCCTTTCCAGCCTTCTCGGATGAATCCAACGTGAAAAATCACTTGCGCGCGGTCGTTCTCGTTCTGTTCGTGTCGGCTGTCGCGGGAGCTCAATCCAACGATTGGGCGAATCTACAGAAGTACCGCGAGGCAAACGCCAAACTCTCCCCGCCCGTGAAAGGCGAAAACCGCGTAGTCTTCCTCGGCAACTCGATCACCGAGGGATGGGCACCCTACTTCGCTGCGATGT
>DASZZU010000214.1:0-11531 GCA_035544855.1 Gemmatimonadaceae bacterium
GGCATCGGGAGCGGCTCCTCGACACCGCCGTCGGCGGGCACGCTGAACAAACGCAGATAGGATGCCTGCGGCACACTCGCGCGGTCCGAGGCGAAGACGATGCGTTTCCCGTCCGGCGTCCAGCCCTTCACCCGATCGGCACTCGGGTGGAAGGTGAGTCGTTTCGGCTCGCCGCCGGCAACCGGCACGACGCAGACGTCGGTGTTGCCGCCCGCGGTGCGGCTGAAGGCGATGCGCGAACCATCGGGAGAGAAGACGGGATCAGTCTCCATCTCCGGCGTCGACGTGAGGCGGCGCGCGTCACCGCCGTTGCGCGAGACGACCCACAGATCGCCGCCATACTCGAAGGCGATCGCATCGCGTGAGACGGTGGGATGCCGGAGCAGACGCGTCCCTTGCGCGAACGCTCCGTGCGACCCGAGGAGGAGAACGAGGGCCGCGGAGAGAAGCTGGTGACGAGTCATGAGAGCTGTTCCGAGAGGGGAAGGGATTAATGGTATACGATGACGGTATACCTGACCCGCCGCAAGATGAGCGTTTCCGGCAACGCCCCCCACGATTTCATCTCTTCTCTCTCAGTGAGAACTGCGACACGCGATCGTATGCGAATTCCGCTCGTGTCGAGAATCCGATGCAGCTTCGCGACGACACGCTCCAGCACGAGTACTCGGCACGAGGAGTGCACCGGAACGCGACGAGCGGACGTTCCTTCTACGTCATGGTGCGCGACACCTGAACGTGCACTGACCACACCGGAGTATCGAGCCATGCCCGATTCCGTCCTGCGCGAGCTGCGCATTCTCAAGTTGTACGCCCTCGTTCTCACGCTCGCCGTCAGCGCGCTCTCGCTCATGGCATTCACACAGAGCAGGCAGCGCACGAAGTTCGACGAGATCGACGTCGAGCGCATCAACATCGTCGAGCCGAACGGGAATCTGCGCATGGTCATCTCCAACGCGCCGCGCTCGATCGGTCCGATCTACAGGGGGAAACCCTTCGGCTACCCAGGCGGTGGCCGGCCGGGCATCGTCTTCTTCAACGACGAAGGCACGGAGAACGGCGGCCTCACCTTCACCGGCAAGCGCGACGCAGACGGGAAGTACCATGCCTCGAGCGGCCTCTCGTTCGACCAGTACAATCAGGATCAGGTCCTCTACTTCCAGTATTCCGACAACAATGGCCAGCGACGTGTCGGATTCACGATCGCTGACCGTGCCGCGCTCGACATCCACGACCTCGTGGCTGAACGCGATGCGATCATGAAGATGCCTGAGGGCGTGGCGCGCACCGAAGCGCTGCGTGTCTGGGCACTGCCGCGTAACGGCGTGCCGCTCTTCGCACCCCGCGTCTACATCGGGCGGGATCCCGTCAGGAGCGCGGTCATCAACCTCTCCGATCCGAACGGTAAGCCGCGCTTGCGCCTCATGGTGGACTCACTCGGCGCCGCGAGCGTGGAGTTCCTCGACGAGACCGGACGCGTCACCTCGCGCCTTCCCGACACCCGACGCCAGTGAGCGAATGAGAGAAGTGCGGGTCCTTCGGTCGCGCGTGAGATACCAGCCACTCAGCGGGGACGGATCTGGCTGAAGGGAATGTTGAGGATTGTGTACTCCGACCATCCTGCGTAATCGAAGTGCCACCATTCGGCATGGAAAACTGTGAACCCCTCTGCTTCCATCGCATGACGCAGCAGCGCGCGGTGCCACCGTTCGAGAGTGGTGCCGCCAGGATAGTTGGCGAAGGAGCGATCCGAAGTCTCGTCGTACGTGCCGACCATCTTCACGGGCGCACCTGTCGCGAGGTCATACAGCGAGACATCGGCCGCGGCGCCGCGATTGTGGCGCGAGCCCTCGCGCGGGTCGGCGACGAAGATCTTCTTGTCTTGAGGCACGGCATCCCAGAACATCCGGGTCACATACCACGGGCGATAGCTATCGTGTACGAGTATGCCGTAACCCATGGCATTGAGCTTGTGATGGGCCCGCACGAGCGCCTCGGCGGCGGGACGTTGAAGGAAGGCGCGCGCCTCGGGGTAGAAGCGCGTACCGAGGAAGTTGTTGGTGGTGGCGTAGCGGATCTCGAGGTGAATCGTGCTGTCGAGAGTCACGAGCTCGACCAGGTCTGGAGCCCGCAATCGCGTGGGCTCGACTGGCGGCGTCGCGGCACGTGCCTCTCGCTCCAACTCCGCGATCGGACGCACCGGAGTGACTCGCAGCTGGTTTCCCGACGCAGGGCCGACTGCTCGGCGCGGGAACCAGACCTTGCCAACGTGGAGTCCGGTGACGCTCCCCGATGGACTCACGGAGAAGGTGACTGGTTCGCCGTCGTACAGCGATGCCTTCGGGAACACGAACCTGGTATTGGAAATACGCGCGAGTGGCGACTGGAAGAACCACTCGATGAGCGCCTCGAGGTGTCCGCCATCCTCGAGGATGTAGAGAATATCGTGGTCCCAGCCGTACTCACCGACTAGCTGGCGCTGTTCCGGAGTGGCGGGTGCAGGCTTGGTAGCGGCGACGCGAATAAAGCGCCGCCCGAGAGAGATCAGGGTGTCTCCCCTCGGAACGAATTGCGTGACGAAGCCCAGCCTGTCGTCCCGAACGAGTGTGTCGCCGCGTTGCCGGAGCACTCCCTGAGTGCCGCCGAGTGAAGAGCGCACCACCAGCTGTGCTGCCGTCGCCGGAGTGTCCGACGGTGCGTTGAGGTAAGTCAGCACGACCGCGGAGCTGTCCGACACATACCGGCCCGCGAGTCGCACGGCGTCCGCTGCCGGCACGGGCTCGGTACTCACCCAAGCTGGAATGGGACGGTGCTGGCGGGCGGCGAGCATCGCGCGTAGTGCAGCTGTCGCGACGCGCGTCGTCACAGCATTCGCGGCGTCCAGCGTCGTAACGACGGCCACGCCGAGACGCTCGTCCGGGAGCATCGTTGCCTGTGTGGCGAAGCCGTATATCGCGCCGCCGTGTTCGACCGTGCGGAACCCGTCGAGTGTATCTAGTCGGAAACCGATCCCGTATCCCGTCCGCGTTCCAGCTGGCGCAAACTGGGGGACCCACATCGCCTCCAGGGTCTCCGGGCGCAGCACGCGTCCGCGCAGACCCTGGCCTCGCGCGAACATCGCGCTCATGAAACGGCAGAGATCGGTGACTGTCGTGTACAGCGACCCCGCGGGCGACTCGCCGAGCTGAAAGCCTGGCGCCGGAAAGCGCCGGCCGTCGTAGGTCCACATATATCCCGTCGCCAGCCTGGGCTTGAGTGCGGGAGTGAGCTCGAAGGCACTCTCGTCCATCCCGAGTGGCGCCAGGACATGTTTTGCGAGGTACGAGGGAAAACGCTCCCGGCCCAAGCGCTCGAGGACATAACCCACGGTCGCAACACCGGCATTGGAATACTTGGTATGGGTCGCGGGCGGATAGATGAGCGTGGTGGAATCGAGGCTCCTCACCGTCGCTCGCAGCGACGGTGAGGATGCGTCGAAGTAGTTGCCCAGCGGCGGCTCGCGCATCAACCCTGCGCGATGCGACGTCAGCTGACGGAGAGTGATCGGCGTGCCGAATGGGTTTGCGGGGTGGAAGTCGGGTAAGTATTTCGAGACTGGCGCATCGAGGTTCACACTCCCCTTCTCCACCAACTGCATGATGCCGAGATCGGTAAAGAGCTTCGAGACGGAGCCCACGCGATACACGGTCTCGGCCGTGGCTGGTAGGTGGTGAACCGAATCAGCTTCACCGAAGCCACGCGCCCAGACGATCCGGTCCCTGTCTACCAGCGCTATCGAGACAGCGGGGAGCTGCTTGTCGCGCATCTCCGCGGTGATGACGCGTTCGAGGAATGCCGCGACCTCCTTGTAGGCTGGGTCGGCGGCCACTGTCGCCGGGCGCGCGCTGTTCTGCGCGGTGACCCGTAACGGAGCTGCAAGCAGCGCAACAGCGCCGATCAACCGCGCCCAGGTAAGGCTGGCCGCGGTGAACGGTGTCTTTGAACGGCGGCCTGTGTTCATACGAATCTCCAACGAGAACGGACCGAGTGATTACTACTCGCCCTGCTCGCCACGCAACGAGGATGCGAGCGGCTGGAATTATTGACCTTACGCGCGAAACAAGGAGTGCCCGTCCGATTTTCTGGACGGGCACTCCCGACTAATTGCACATTTGTCTCAGCTATGGCTTGCCGATGCTGGGGTTATTGATCCGCTCCACATCAGGCAGTGGGAAGCATGACTGACCACTGTAGGTCCCACCCACTACGTACGGTGCCCCGGCCGCAGGACTCGGCGGCAGACCGTAGCGACGGATATCGCCCAACCTGTGTCCTTCCAGGAAGAACTCGCGCCGCCGCTCCTCGATGATCTGCGCCAGGACAGCCGTTTTGGTCAGCGGGTTCGGGTTGAACGCAGGTTGGCCGTTTGCCGCTTCCAGAGTGTTGATGATGCCCACTGCGCCGTTGAGATTGCCGGTATTGGCGTCATTCTCGGCGATAATCAACTGCGCTTCGGAATACTTGGCAACCGCCTGAAGGGACGTGACCGTCGCATCCTTGTTGGGGTACACAATCAGGGTGTTGCCGTCGGAGCCAATCTTCCCTGACGAGGTCACCGCAATTCGTGGATCCTTGGTAGCCGCGTACCTGTTCTGAATCGAGGTATCCACCGAGGAGAAACCGGACTGTCGCGTATGGATGAATACGAGGTTCTGACGTCTCGTCTGGGTAGGATCATGCTCGATGTTGACCACGAATCCGGACGGGATCAACGCGGCGTCGCTGGCCGCTGTGGCCGAGTTTCCCAGATCGAGCTGCGTCCGAGCACGTCCCAGGAGTGCGAAATTCAGTGTCCGCGTATCCCCCGCTCTGGTTGCGGCCGCGACCGCGGTGTCGAATCGAATCTTCGCCTGAGCAAATATCTGCGCGGACGTAAGCTCCGGTCCCAGGTTGATTGCCGCGGTGCACATCCCTTCGCCCAATAGAATGAGGCTGTATCCGGCGTACGCTGAGGCGACACCGATCAGCTTACTTCGATTCGGCACCTGCGCGTCCGTCCACGCTTCGAGATGTGCGACGGCGGTATCGTTCGACGCACGGGCCGCGGCCAGGGGCGTATATACTCCTGGAATCTGCTGACTGTCACACGTGTTTGTCCCATAAGGAGCGCCGGCCGTTACCGTGCGGCGGTCAAGATCGAAGTTCGCTACGGACGAGATCGCATTGGCGAGCTCGTCCATGAATAGCCCACTCCCGACGATGTATTCGTTGTAGGCGCATTCGAAATCGCCTTGCGAGCTGTTGACGATCAGCTGCGCGTTGGCGGGGACGAAGAGCGTCGCCGAGCCGAGCTGGCCTGGGTTTGACTGTTGGAGGCTGGTGATATCGCGACAGGCCGCGGTCGCCAGTACGGTCGCCAGCACCAAAAGCGCCGCGCACGCTATGAGTGTACGTCGAGCGCGACGCGAGGCACGATGATCCATTGAGGAGCCTCTCCCCAAAGCAGAGTTTCGCATATAGGTCAGAAGACGAGGTTGAGGGTCGCTGTGAGACGGCTGAGCGGCGGAATGAGTCCTTGATCCTGTGCACTGAGGCTACTGCCGGCAAAGGCGCTGACCTCAGGATCCGGACCCCGGTAGTTGGTCCAGAGACGGAGCTCCCGCGCAGAGACCGTGAAGGATGCATGCTGAAAGCCCCTCGAGAAACGGTCGGGCAGGGTGTAGGTTGCCGACACCTCGCGTAGCTTCACGAAAGAGGCGTCCTGGATGAACTGATCCTGAGCGCTCAGAGCGAAGGCCACGAACGGACTCGTTTCCGCCACATACCTCGGTGAGTATTTCAGCGGATTAAAATTCGCGTCGCAGAGTCCTGCACCGAGAGCCCCGGCGCATCGGAACAGCTCGTTAGCGTTGTACAACTTATGCCCACGTCGCCAATCAACCAGCGCGTAGAGGCGGAGCCGCCTGAAGAGCGTGACGGTATTAGCGATCGACCCCGTACTGGTCGGTGTCGGCGTTCCGATGTAAACGAAGGGAGCGGAGCTACATGCTACCGGTGTTTTCCCGGGACCGCCGTCACACAGCACGTTCGAGACTGCTCCCGTGGTCGGGTCCTGCGTCGCGGAAACGACGCGTCTGGAAAAGAACGACTGGATCGGAGAGCCCACGACGTTTACCTGTCCAGTCGCAGTGACGAGGGAAGGCAGCCCACCCAAGTTCACGATCTTGTTCGTCGCCGTGGAGAAATTGCCAGCTATCTCCCACGCCAGAGTCTCACGAGTGAGCACTTGCAGGGTCGCCTGGAGTTCCAGGCCGTGGTTGTTCACCTGGCCGAGATTCTGGAACTGGCTTCCAAAGAAGCCACTCGACGGGGCGATCGGCTGCGCGATTATCTCATTAAAGGTGCGCTTGTTGTAGTAGGTGAAGTCGAGGTTCAGCCGGCCGAACAACTCGGACTCGAAACCGGCCTCTGTCTCCTTTCCTCGCTCTGGCTTCAAGTTCAAGTTGCCGAACGATCCCGCTGTAAAGGCGTTCGTTCCAAGGGGCCCCTGGACGGGAGTGTAGGTGCGCAGCGCCGTGAAAGCCGCGGGCGCCCGCCCCGACTCACCATAGGCAGCGCGCAACTTGAGCGTGTTGATGAAGCCCGCGCGCCAGAACGGCTCTTCGCTGACCACCCATGACGCGCCCACCTTGGGATAGGTGATCAACTTGAACTTCTCGCCAAAGGCGCTGTTGTTGTCTATTCGCAAAGCGCCGGTCAGGAACAACCGGTTTCTAAAGCCGAACTCCTGTTGCCCATAGCCGCCGATCGTCGTGTTGATGACCTGAGTCTGCGTCGACGGAAGCGCAGTTGCTGTGGCGGAGACGGTGCTGAGGCCGGCACCGGGGAACTCCATTCCACCCAGGAAGCTCTGAGCCGCCTCCGTCCGGTAGAACTGACCACCGACCGAAGACGACGATGTCAACGCCCGGCTGAGGTTGACCTTGACCGTGCCAGTGTAATCGGCCGTGGCAACGGTAATTGACGTGAGAGTCTGTCCAATTTGTCCCGCTGGAGTGGCCAGCGCGAACGGCGCGAGATCCGCCGGCGCGAATTTCTCCAACGCCCTGGCATCTTCCCCCGTGTAGTCTATGCCGGCAATGAGGCGCTGGCTGAACCAACCGGCTGGCCGGTGGTTGATCGTCACGCTCCCTGTGAAGCGGTTGATCCCGTCACTGTTGTCAAAGATCGTCTGTGGGAACCGCGGCGGAACGTTGGGATAGAATCCTTCTGCGCCGGGTGCACTGAATAACAGAGGGTGGGCCAGAACCGCACCAAGCATCGCCGAAAGGCCAACGTCAGCACCCAAGTGGTTAGCTGCCTGGACGAAATTAAGACTCGTCCCGACATCCAGTTTCGGGCTCGCCGTCAGGTTGAGGTTCGCGTGCGCGCTGAATTGGCGGACCGAATTATTTGGCTCGACCCCCAGATCGTTCTCGTAATTTGTGGAGAGATAATAGGTCGCCAAGCCGAGACCGCCGGAAAGGCCGAGGTTGTACGCACGAGTCTGACCTGTCTTGAAAAGCGGAGTGCCCAACGCCTTTTCCGCAGCAACGGCATTGAAGGGGACGATGGTACCAGCGCTGTCCTTGGCATAGTTCGTGGGCAGACGTCCTTCGGCGTCCCTGAAGTAGATGGAGCCACCCTGTACCTGGAGGCTCAGCTGCGGCTTGGTACCAGACCCTTTCTTGGTGATTATCTGTATGACGCCGTTGGCCGCCTCGGTTCCATAGATCGTCGCCGCCGCTGGTCCCTTGATGATCTGGATGCTTTCGATTGCCTCAGGGTTGATGTCGTTCAGCCGTCCAGCGACATTCGAATTCTGTCCGCCATATGCGGTTGAACTCGACGTCGACGGTCCACTACCGGTCGAATTATTCACCCGTACGCCGTCGATGTAGATCAGGGGGTTGTTGTCGAGTCCAAGACTGGACGCCCCGCGAATCTGGATATTGGGTCCAGCTCCCAGCCGTCCGGTGTTCTGCACAACAGACACGCTTGAGGCTCGGGCATTGAGGAGCGTAGCCAGATTCGGTGCTTCAGACTTCGAGAGCTGATCTGCCGCATTGATGGTCGAGACCGCGTTTCCAATCTCGCGCCGCTCCTGGGCGCCCACCGTACCCGTGATGATGACCTGATCCAGCGAGGTCGCAGCAGTCTGCAACACGAGGTTGGCCGTGATGGACTGATCGCCAGTGACGGTGACCGTCTGCCGCGTCGGCGTGTAACCAATGCGTCGCGCGACGACGGTGTGCGCCCCCGCCGGCACGTTGACAATCCGGTAGCGTCCGTCCTGATCGGTGTTGGCGCCCAGAGGCGTTCCCTCGATCTGGACGACCGCTCTGACGATGCCCTGCCTCGTGCTCGCGTCGGTCACCTGTCCGACGACCGTTCCGCCCTGCCCGCCCTGGGCGCGCGCCACTCGCGCACCGAGCAGAAATAACGCGCCGACAATGAAACCCGCGGCGAAGAGGAACTTTCGCGGAACGTGCTGACGTAGCTTGTTTCGCATTCTCAGCTCCTGTTGGGGGAAGGACAGCGTTGACGATGCCGCAACGATGCGGCGCTCAGGTCCCTCTACTGAGCGCCGATGAGCCCGGTCAACGCCGCCTGCTGCGCTGTGGCACTCGCCGGCAATGGCGAGCCGCTTGACCTGACCAGCGCCCAACATAGGACAAGGTCTGGTATACCGCAATGGTAGACCAGAGCTCGCAGTAAGCCGCAGGGCGCAGCTAGCCATATGATTGCGCGACCAGCGGGGGCGCCGTATGGTTTACACATGGACCGACCCGCACCGCGACGGAACCGGAAGCCGGCCCGGCATCGCGGCCATTCCGACACTTTGGGCACCGACGCGGCAGAACGACTGGACAACGTTTCGCAGGCGTATAGAAATCTTCGGGGAGCGATCGTCTGGGGTCAGCTATCTCCCGGGTCGCGAATCTCCGAGCGCGCGATCGCGGAGCGGCTGGGACTGAGTAGAACTCCCGTGCGAAGCGCCTTGCACAGGTTGGAGCAGGAGGGATTCGTCTCCTCTCTCGGGCAGGGGAGAGAGAGGCGCCTTGTGGCGGCGCCGCTCACGCTCGCCGACGGGCAGGAACTCTATTTCATAGTAGGCCACCTCGAAGGACTGGCGGCACGGACGGCAGCGGCACTGCCCGCCGCCCGCAGGAAGACGCTGGTTGCCCGTATGCGCGACCTCAATCGCGAGCTTGCCGCCGAATCGCGAAAGAAGGGTGACGCCGCGGGCGTGTTCGACCTGGACCTCGAGTTTCATCGCACCTATGTCGAGGACGTGGTGGGTCCACGCCTGCTCACACTGCATCGTGCGATCAAGCCACAAAGCGAGAGGTATTCACGGTTGTACATCAGCGTGCTGCACGATGACCTGTCCAACTCGGTGAAGGAGCACGAGGCGATAGCCCGGAGCATCGCCGAGGGCGATCCGGATGCTGCGCAGCGGGCAGTGGAGAGGAACTGGAACAATGCCGCCGCGCGGCTGGCGCGGATCATCGCGCAGCACGGCGAGCGCGGGAGCTGGCAGGCGTGGGGCGAATACGACACCGGAGCACTAAGGAAAAGGCGGGTCGGGCGGAAGCGGTAACGCCAACTTCTTTATCCGTCACCGTCGAATGTGGGTGACTTCCGAACGCCAGCGCTGGCGAACCGCATCGCATTTCATGGGACAAATACCTTTCTCAACCGCATCGTACAGCGCTCCTTCATGCGATCCGCGAGTAACAACGAACACGCCGCTAACGTGCGAGGTTTGTATTCTGCGCGCCAGGGCAGAGGGTGCCGGCATAGAGGGACTTGTGGGGCGACGAGCGGCCGGGGGAGCGAGGGGCGCTCGTCAAGGCACTGCGGAGGAAGATTGAACAGATAGACATCCCCCCAGCGCGTCATTACCAAGCGCTGGCTAGCGCATCAGCGAGGCATAGAAGTCTTCTTGCCGCTGCGGCGTCCCTGCGGGGCTCGATTGTCGAGATATGCCCTGAGGGCCGTCTTGTCGATCCACCACTCCCGGTGATGCTTCGTTGCCTTGAGGCGTTTTCTGCGAATTTGCTGCCGCAGCGTGGCGGGGTCGAGGCCCACCTGCTTTGCTGCCTTGGAAAGCGGAATCATCGCCTGCGGTAAGGGAAGATTGAGCAAGTCCCTCTTCGCAAAGTGGGTGCTGGCGTCGAGCACCTCCACGGAGATCGGATGGCCCCCGAGGTCATAGTCGATCAGGATGCCGGGGCTGTGCTCGTCGGTACGCGAGGAACGCTTGCCTGGTGCGAACATGATAGTGAGAGCATCGACGGATGGGTCGTATGTCCATTGCATGGCTGGTATCAGATCAATAAGTCGTAATGATCAACAATTGTAACCCCTCGTCAGCAACGATTACGGTGATCCTGCGTCCCTCGTGAAGTCCCCTGTACCGATATCTGGGGGCTGCTCCGCCCGGGGTGTATTCCGGGACGCGCCTGCCTCTTTCCACGATCGTACGGACTTGATTCTCGCCGATGTCGCGCTCCCTCATACGAGCTCGAGCGTGTGGCGAGAACTCGAAACGTCTTGCGACCATGATAATATCTACGCCAGCGTGCAAAAGGCAAGGTGTGGTATGTCGAATGTGCGAGATTTGTAGGCTGCAGAGACAGCATGGTCAACTTCCTTTCATTGCAATGACAGGCGGATTCACTCATCCGGGCGACGACTCTGAGCGATCTAATCGGGCTGCTGCCCGTTTCGGTTCACGGCGCTCACCGCCATCGCGCCAGCTTCAGAACGTCGTTGAGGACTCCGGCCGCCGTCACCGCCACTCCCGCCCCGGGGCCTGTGATCACGATCGGATTCGCGCGATAGCGTGTCGTCGTGATCGCGAACTGATTGTCCGTGCCCGTCAGGGTCGCAAAGGAGCTCGACACATCCACCGCGACGAGACCGACGCGCACACTTTGCGGGGTGACGGTCGCGCGATACCGGAGCACGCGGCCACTAGCGTGCGCCTCCGCGACGCGCTCGCGCCAGACGGCGTCGAGCTCCTCGACGCGCGCAAGAAATTCCGAGGCGGTCACGGCGCGCAGTCCTTCGGGCACGAGCGACTCCACCTCCACCCGGTCCAGCGTCCCCTCGTAGCCGAGCAGCTGCGCCAGGATGAGCGCCTTGCGCGCGACATCCATCCCCGAGAGATCCTCGCGCGGATCCGGCTCCGTGTAGCCGAGCTCCATCGCCGCGCGCAGCGCGGTGGAGAAGGGTGTGCCGCGTGCGATCTCACCGAACAGATAGCCCAGCGTTCCGGACGGACAGCCCTCGATCCCCAGCACCTCGTCGCCCGATTCCTGGAGCTTGCTGATGGTGTCCAGCAGCGGCAGGCCGGCGCCGACCGTGGCTTCATGCAAGATGCGCCGCCCGTGCGCCGCGGCATGACGCGCGAGTCCGCGCGTGGTGTCACGCCGGTCGGCGAGCGGTCGCTTGTTCGCCAGCACGAGATCCATTCCCGCCGCGATCGCCCCCTCCAGCTCCAG
>DASZZU010000215.1:0-2246 GCA_035544855.1 Gemmatimonadaceae bacterium
CGCCATCCGGAGGCTGGAGTTCTACATGCCTGTAGCGACGCACCGCGAGTCGTGGACTGGCAGCTCCGATGTGCTCGTGGTTTCGCAGCTGGATGAGCCCGACCCTATCGTGGCCTTCGACGAGAACGGAAGCGAGGTAAACCTCGATCGCAACGTCGCGCCGGCACAACCGACGTTATCCATAGTGCCGGTGGAGACACGGTTCGACCAGCCGCTTCCGCTGGTAGGCTCGAAGAACGTTCGCGACAAAGATGGAAGCGCCATTGGCACCCTGGAGCCGATCAATTTCCGCTCGTCCAACGTAATGTTCTGCGGCGCGAGCTGCATTGCCGATGACGCCAGCGGGGGTGGTACCGCGAGCGCAGCCATCGCGCCCGGACTCTATCTGGAATTCTCGCGCATCCTCGACATGAAGGAACCTTGGTTCCGCGGAGATCCGGAAATCGAAGTTCATATCCAGGGGCCGACCAGCTTGGCCGTTCCTACGTACGGCGAGGATATCTCGTGCTCGGGCGAGCACGCGTATGATCCCAGGAAGGTGTTCGATCAGAACGGCGGTTTCTGGGAAGGCAGGGTAATGCTCTTTTCAGCAGATGAGACCGTCGCCTTCGCCAACAAGTTTCAGCAGGGCTTCCACGTTCTCTTCTGGGAAGACGACAACCAGCCGTGCACACTCAAACTCGACACGAACGTGCTCGCGGAACTGTTGAAATCCACGGCGACGGCTTTCAGCACTGTCGCGATCAAAGTCCTTCCGGGTGCATCGCTCCCAGTGATGGCTGGCGTGTTTCTGGGAACGTTCTTCGCCAACGCCGGCGGGTGGCTCTTAACGAACGATGACTTCCTGGGCGCCGCGGTGGATCAGGCGAGTGCGGGCTACAGCTACCCTGGTAACACTCATGTGATAATGAATGGAACGACCCTCAACGGGCGCGCGACGATCGTATACCGACAATAGCGAACAGGAGGGGGCGATGTCACGTTTGATGCTGGCGATTTGCGCCGGCACCTGTCTGATCACCATGGGACCGAATCTCATGACCGCTCAGGATTGGACTTACGATGAAAACGCTCTCCGCGTCGACCAACATCGCGGCACGATTAGCATCGTCCGGGGCGTTTCAGAAACCGTAGTGATGAAGATCGGAGCTTTTCGCGGAGTTGACGTAGCGAGGATTGTGAGCCCGTCACCGAATGCTGTCGCGGAGGCGAAGATATTTGAGCACGATTACCGGCCCGGTACGTGGATAGCGTCTCTTGGAATCGCTACCCTGGGCGCGGCGATTGGCAGCTACCGAATCGCCCATTTGAACCAGGCGATACCCACCGGTTTAACGATTGCCGGCGTGTCGTTGATCACTTATGGGGGGTGGAGGTTGGGGAACGCCTACAGAGCATTGTCCAAATCCATCTGGTGGTACAATCGAGATCTCAAGAAGTAGCGAAGAAGTAAACGTGGTTGATGTATTCCTCGGGTCGCCCAAATCGTCTCTATCGGGAAGGTTTGGGCGATCAATGAGGAATAATGAACTCGAGATTGTTTTGGGCGCTGAGCCTTGGCGCTGCGTTGATAGCTTGTGCTGCCACGGAAGCGGGCGCGCAGGTCAAGGAAACCGAAGAAACTGCCGCAAGGCCGGCCGCGGCTAATTCTGCTCGGCGCATCCCTGAGCGAGCGACGGATTCGACCCATAGTTACGACGCCGGCGCACTTCGCTTCGAGTCGAGTTGGGGCAACGTAAGAATTATTCGCGGCGCCGATGGGCCGGTACTCGGCACCGTAGGCCGGTTTCGCGACTTCGATCTGACCCAGCTCCTCGCGAGCTCGCCGTCAGCGGTGGCTGAAGTCCGCGTTTTTCAGACCGACAATTTTCGCGGGTCGCTCGTGGGCGGAGTCGGCGCCGCGACCACGCTCGTCGGAGTCCTCGTCGCCGCGAACAGATCGAACAACGCGTCGAGTCCCGTGCTCGTAATCGGGGGAGTCAGCGCAATGGTGTGGGGCGCTCAGCACCTCAGCATGAGCTACTCGGCGCTTTCGCGGGCGATGTGGTGGTACAACCGGGATCTGACGCGATAGGTAGTTGAAGTCGGCCGCGGAGAGCTAGACCTCCGCGGCCTTCCTTTTTATGGCCGCTTCCAGCGCCGGTACGCCAGCCACCCGACAAGGGCGAGAAGAGCCAGTGGAATCACGACGCCGAGCGCCGCGATCGATCCGGCGACGAGCGCGATGAAGTTCTTCCAGGCGCGTC
>DASZZU010000216.1:0-9420 GCA_035544855.1 Gemmatimonadaceae bacterium
GGATACGCCTTCGCAAAGGCGCTTGTCCCCGTTCCGCTGGGCATTGCTCCTGTTATGGCCACGACTTTTTGATTCTCCGCGGCCAACTCCACAAGTCCCTGCCCGAACGCGGCGGTGTACGCCGCGTTGGCGACGGAAACCTTTCTCAGCTTTCCGGTCGCCGGGTCGTGGCCAGGCGGCAGGGCGTGCCACTTTTCAATGTGCTCTCCGGCGGGGAATCCCTTCCCCTTCTGGGTGATGCAGTGGATGAGGCGAGGTCCTTCCAGCTCCTTTACGGCGCCGAACGTGTCCATCAGCGCGTCGATGTCGTGACCGTCGATGGGCCCGAAATACCTGAAGCCAAGCTCCTCGAACAGAACGCCCGGAGTGAAGAAAGTCTTCACGCTCTCCTCCCACTTCCGGACGAGCGCGCCGACGCCGGAGAGAGGTCCGGGGGCGGAGTCGATGACGGCTCCGATCGCGGATCTGACGCGATTGTATAGAGGATTGCGCTGTATCGAAGTCAGGTATTTCGACATGGCGCCCACGTTGGGCGCGATCGACATCTCGTTGTCGTTGAGGATGACGATGAAGTCGCGCTCGGACGCGCCGGCGTTATTCAATCCCTCGTAAGCGAGACCGCATGTCAGCGCCCCGTCTCCGAGTATGGAGACGACCTTGAACTGCTCGCCGTTCAGATCCCGCGCGACCGCCATCCCATAGCCGGCGGAAATTGCCGTTCCGGCGTGGCCAGCCCCGAAAGTGTCGTACTCGCTCTCGGTGCGCTTGAGAAAGCCCGACAGTCCGCTTTCCTGACGCAGCGTTTCGATGCGGTGGGCGCGACCCGTCAGAAGCTTGTGCGGATACCCCTGGTGACCTACGTCCCAGACGATCTTGTCGCGGGGAGTATCAAATACCGCGTGGAGAGCCACCGTAAGCTCCACAACTCCCAAGCCCGCGCCAATGTGCCCACCGGTACGCGAGCAGACCTCGATGAGGCGCGTCCTCATCTCCTCCGAGACGGCGCGCAGCTCGTCGCGCGTCATCGGCTTCAGGTCGGCGGGCGAATTGATACGATCGAGAATTGACATTTCTGGCGGTTTTCAGAACGTACGTGTTACCATGAAATTAGCGACTTGGGACAGCTCCTGCGTGAGCAGTTTCTGCTCGGCAAGCGCGCCCAGACCGTCGTCGATCAAGGCTCGCGCCCTCGCCTGAGCGCCATCCACACCGAGTAGCGCGGGATAGGTGCTTTTCCGGAGTGTAGCGTCCCTCCCGGTGGTCTTGCCGAGCGCGCTCGTTGTCGACGTCACGTCGAGCACATCGTCCATGATCTGGAATGCGAGCCCGATGGCGCGTCCGTAACGCTCGAGCGCGGCGACCTCCTCGGACGAAGCACCCGCCGCGAGAGCGCCCATCCTGAGCGAAGCAACGATCAGCGCGCCTGTCTTGGCCCGATGAATATCTTCCCGCTCCTCCAGCGAGAGCGATAGACCCTCACCCGCGAGATCACGCGACTGGCCGCCGATCATTCCAGAAACACCCCCGGCCTCGAGGAGCGTCTGGAAAATTCTCCCGCCGACCTCCGGCGACAACCTCATGGTACGCGCCGCGTCCCGAACGACAATCGCCGCGACGGGAATCATGGCGACGCCTGCCATTATCGCGGTTCTCGAGCCGTACACTTTGTGCACGCTGGGGCGCCCGCGCCGCATGTCGTCGTCGTCCATGCACGGGAGGTCATCGTGCACCAGCGAGTACGCGTGGAGTATCTCCGGTCCGCACGCGAGAAGCGACGCGTCTCCACTGCCGCCAACAGCTCGGTAGGCATAAAGGACGAGAAGCGGTCGAATTCTCTTGCCGGGGCTCTTCAGTCCGTAGCGAATGGCGTCGGCGATGCCCGCGGGCACCGTGGGTAGATACGTGACACAGATCTCCTCGAGCCGCCGCTCGACGCTCTCGCGCTCCGTGTCGAAGCGAGCCGGCACTTCTCTAGAGATCCATCTCCCGGAGCTCGAATCCACCGTCGGATTTCTCGAGCAGCATCTGCACCTTCGTCTCCGCTCGGCCGAGCTCCGCCGAAGCCGAGCGGAGCAGCTCGACACCTTCCTCGAACAATTTGAGCGACGCGTCGAGACCGACCTGCTGCTCCTCGAGCGCGGCCAGGATTTCGTCGAGACGTCGAAGACTTGCTTCGAAGGTCATGCCGGTGAGAGAAGGAAGTGAGCGCTCATTATGCTTCCAACAATATCATCTGTTGCTTTGCGGGAGGGCAAAACCTGCT
This sequence comes from Gemmatimonadaceae bacterium, assembly GCA_035544855.1. GTDB lineage: Bacteria > Gemmatimonadota > Gemmatimonadetes > Gemmatimonadales > Gemmatimonadaceae > UBA4720. The sequence continues at coordinate 2,264 of DASZZU010000216.1, forward strand.
TGACTTCTGCCCGGGTTTATAATAACCTTCAATCCGGATGAACGGATGGAACGATTGACGCCGACCGCCCTTTTCGGGCAGATGACAGCCCTCGCCGATCCGACGAGGAGCAGGCTCCTGCTCGCCCTCGAGCGGAATGAGCTGACGGTGAATGAGCTGCGGTCGATCCTCCAGCTCCCGCAATCCACCATCAGCAGACATCTCAAGATGCTGGCCGCGGAGGGTTGGGTGGAGGCGCGGGCTGAAGGCACCAGCCGCCACTACAGAATCGCGACCGATTCGCTTGATGCATCGAGTCGACGCCTGTGGCATCTCGTCCGGGATGAGGTGATGCATTCGACCGCTGCCGAGCAAGATGCTCGGCGCACGCAAGCGGTGCTCGCGGAGCGAAGCACGAGATCGCAGCAATTCTTTTCCACCTCCGCGGGCCAGTGGGACAGAATGCGCCTCGAGCTGTTCGGTCGGCGCGCCGACGTCGCCTTGTTGGGACTGCTCGATGAGAGCTGGAAAGTGGCGGACCTGGGGTCGGGAACTGGCGCGGTCACGCAGGCACTCGCGCCCTTCGTGGCGCAGGTGATCGCGGTCGATGAATCGGGCGCCATGCTGTCGGCGGCGCGAAAGCGTCTGCACGGGCTGGAGAACGTCGACATCCGAAACGGGCGACTGGAATCGCTTCCGCTCGCAGATGGCGAAGTCGATGTGGCACTCCTCTTCCTGGTGCTCCACTACGTGGCGGATCCGGTACGGGTAATCGCGGAAGCGGGCCGCGTTCTCAAGCCGGGCGGCCGTCTTCTCGTGTTGGACATGATGCCCCACGACAGACAGGACCTCCGACAGACGATGGGACATCTATGGCAGGGTTTCGACAGCGGAACGCTGGGCGGCTGGGTGCAATCGGCCGGATTTGACGGGTTCCGCTACAGCCCGCTGCCCCCCGACCCTGATGCAAAGGGACCTGTTCTCTTTGCGGCGACGGCAAAGCGCAGCGCCGCGGCAGCAACCCGTAGCACGCCTCACAACAAGAAAGCGGATGCAGTGCGGCTCATGAAAACCGCCTGACACACGAATCAACGCAGACCTTCGAATGGAGCGCAAAGTGGGCACAATCGCAGAACCTATGAACGCATTTACGACAGCCGCGGAAGCGGGCCGCGAGCCGTACAAGGTGAGAGACATCTCGCTCGCCGAATTCGGGCGCAACGAGATACGCCTCGCCGAGCACGAGATGCCAGGCCTGATGGCGCTCCGCGCCGAATACAAGGCAAAGCAGCCGCTGGCCGGCGCCAGGATCATGGGCTCGCTGCACATGACCGTGCAGACGGCTGTTCTCATCGAAACTCTGACCGAGCTCGGCGCGGATGTGCGCTGGGTGTCGTGCAACATCTTCTCGACACAGGATCACGCCGCCGCGGCGGTCGCGGTCGGGAAGAAAGGAACGATCGATGATCCGCAGGGCGTGCCGGTGTTCGCGTGGAAGGGCGAGACGCTCCAGGAGTATTGGTGGTGCACCGATCAGGCTCTCGTATGGCCGGACGGCTCAGGACCCAATCTTCTTCTCGATGACGGAGGCGATGCGACGCTGCTGGTACACAAGGGTGTCGAGTTCGAGAAGGCTGGGCGCGTACCCGAGTTCGATCCGGGCAAGGATTCAGAGGAGTACGAAGTCATCCTCAATCTTCTCCGCCGGGAATACGAGAAGGATCCGAAGCGCTGGACGCGGATGTCAAAGGACCTGCGCGGTGTCTCCGAGGAGACAACGACAGGCGTGCATCGTCTCTATCAGATGATGGAAGCGGGGACGCTCCTCTTCCCCGCAATCAACGTCAACGATTCGGTGACGAAGAGCAAGTTCGACAACCTTTATGGCTGCCGTCACTCGCTCACTGACGGAATTCTCCGCGCATCAGACGTGATGCTGGCGGGAAAGGTCGCGGTCATCTGCGGCTACGGCGATGTCGGTAAGGGCTGTGCCCAGGCCCTGAAGGGACAGGGCGCGCGCGTGGTGATCACCGAAATCGATCCGATCTGCGCGCTGCAGGCGGCGATGGAAGGCTACCAGGTGACGACGCTCGAAGATGTCGTGAAGACCGCTGACATCTTCGTCACCGCCACCGGGAACAAGAACATCATCACCGCGAACCACATGGCGCAGATGAAGGACAAGGCGATCGTCGGCAACATCGGGCACTTCGACAACGAGATCGACATGGCCGGCCTGAAGAAGACCAAGGGCATAAAGCGCGTGCAGATCAAGCCACAGTACGACGAATACGTCTTTCCCGATGGCCACAGCGTCATGATTCTCGCCGAGGGGCGGCTGCTCAATCTTGGCTGCGCGACCGGGCATCCGAGCTTCGTGATGTCGGCGAGCTTCACCAACCAGGTGATGGCGCAGATCGAGCTACACACCAACTGTGACGCCTACGAGTGCAAGGTCTACACGCTGCCGAAGAAGCTGGACGAGAAAGTCGCGCGGTTGCACCTCGACAAGCTCGGGGTAAAGCTCACCACGCTGACGCCCGATCAAGCCGAGTATCTGTCGGTGCCGGTCGAGGGGCCCTACAAGTCGGAGCACTACCGGTACTAGCAACTGGCTACTGCTTCTGCCTTATCGAGTCGGGGCCGAAGAACTGCGAGCGAATTACCGGGCGGTTCTGCTCGTACGAGCGCTTGGTGAGTAGGGCGACAGTGCTGTCGCGTCCGAGCCAGTGTTCAACAGCGGTCGAGTCGAGCAGCTTGTAGCGACGGGCGAGCTCGGCGCGGTACCACTTGGCGCCAAGGAGTGGAACTGTGACGATCGTCACGTCTCGGCGGGTGCTTTCCACCTGCTGCAAATACCAGAGCGGGTAGGTGTCGTTGTCTCCCAAAGCGAGCATGACGCCATTGGGCGGGACTTTCGACAACATCTCTCCCGATTCAATTCGGGCGCGTGCTTCGACCGGGTCCGTTCGGCGATCGACAGCGGTCCAATTGAGGATGGCGGGAGCAAATGGAAGAACCATCGCGAGCATGTTGAAGGGCGCTTTGAGCAGGCGCGAGAGCCGTATCGAGCCGAATCCCGCCCAGAGTCCCCAGCAGATGAACGCGAAGAAAAAGAAATAATCTCGCTCGCGCGCTTCGTGCGGAGCGTTCGCTGGAAGGAACCCGACCCCGAACGAAGAACCCGCTTTCAAATTGAGATAGATCACGACGCCGAGCGACGAGAGCAGAAAGAGAAGAAACATCGCGCGCCAGCTCCGCCGGTCGCTGTTCCGGTGCGCCATGAACCCGATGACTCCGAGGAGTGCGTAGAGTGCGGTGATCGGCGTTCGCCACCAGCTTGGGGGCGCCTCTGGTGCGAGACCTTTGGCAAATTGCCAGTCGGCGTACTCGAATACGTTTCCCAGCTGCAGATAAAACGGCGCCTGACGCGGCCATAGTGACGGGACGTCGTACTGGCGTCGCAAAATCGTATCGAGGAGCGCGGCCCACGTCGAAGGATTGCCTTGATTGATCGCAGGGTCGTGGCGGGCCCGAAAGATCATGAACAGCGCGCACGTCATGCCGACCAGTGCGACGAAGATCGAAGCCCGCAGCAGCTTCGCGAACGAGTGGGATTCGCGTCGACCGTCGACGTAGCGCCTTCCCACCGGTACGGCGAAGTATCCGTCCTGGGTACTGAATACCAGCAGTATGGCGCTCGGCACAACAAGAAGCGCCGTCAGGTGCAGCGACCACGCGAGTCCGGCGAGATAGGCTGTGAGCAGACTCCACCGCATGTCCGACCTCTCACCCGCCCGATCGCCGGCCCAGAGAATTAAACATCCGAAGAATAGCGCGACCCCATAGACCTCCGTCTCGGTCGCGCTCAGCCAAACGGTAGACATGAGTCCGGCCGCGATTCCCGCCGCCGTTGCGCCGAGACCGTCTCCTGTCCACTTCGCGAACAGGCTGGCGAGGATTCCGCATCCCAGCGCGGTGGACACGGCTGAAAGGAGATTGATCGCGCGCGCGAACCCGAACGCGCTGGCGAACAGCATGCTCCACACATTGCCGAGCAGAATGTAGAGTGGAGTGCCGGGCGGATGCGGGATTCCGAGGGAGTGGATGGCGGCAAGAAATTCACCCGAGTCCCACAGCGTGACGCCGGGGGCAAGGGTGAGCATGTAAACAAACAACAGGATCGCGGCCGTCGTCCAACCCGGCGAAGGAAAGCGTCTTATCGGTCGTGCCTCGGTGATGAGTAACCAGTCAAAATTACTTCTTCAGTCGCTGCGTAGCCTAGTCAGCCAACAACTCTGATTCCTCCGGAGTCAGTGCCCACGCGGCGTCGAGCGCAAGGCGATTCGGCCGCACCCGGTGTACCCGGAAGATGCGGGCGCCGGCGAAGAACGCCACGACGTTGACGCCAACCGTTGCCATGTCGCGATCGTCGTTCGAGATCACCTCCGGAGCCAGCGTCGTACCGCTCGATCCACCACCGCTCGCGGATGTGAAGCGGATCAGCTCCGCTATCACGCGCTTTCGCGAAGCGCCGATAAATACGGGGTATCCCGCGGCGACGATGCGGGGCAGCTCGACGAGGGCGGCGAGCGAATGCCCCGTGTTCTTGGAGAAACCGATGCCCGGGTCGAGCGCGATGCGTCCCGGATGGATGCCGGCGCGCTGCGCTGTCTCGATTCTTTCCTCGAGCTCGGAAAGAACCTCACCGACGGGGTCGTTCCCGTAAGTCGCCTTCTCGTAGCTCGCCATCTCGCCGACGGTCCCGCGCGAATGCATCAGCACGACGTTGCATCCCGCTTCGGCACAAACGCGCGGCATGTCCGGATCGAGCGACATCCCCGACACGTCGTTGACTATGGAAGCTCCCTCGGCCAGCGCGGCGCTGGCGACTTCCGCTTTGACGGTATCAATGGAGATGGCGACATCGCTCCAGCGCGATCGAATGGCTCGTATGATGGGGAGAACCCGCTTGAGCTCCTCGCGTACGGGGACCGGCTTTGCGCCTGGTCTAGTCGATTCGCCGCCGACATCGATCGCGTCGGCGCCCTCGGAGATCATGCGATCGGCCTGCGCGATCGCCGCCTCGGTTGAAACGAAGTTACCCCCGTCGCTGAAGCTGTCGGGGGTAACGTTTAGAATTCCGAAGATGTTTGGCCGCTGTGACTTTGAGGGCCACGAGAAACTCACGCCGGAGCTACCTCCGGACCTCCGAAGAGAGGTGGCTTGGATGGCTTGGGATGCATCACGGGCGCCGCAAGCGCGGGTGCCGTCGGCGGCGGACTGATCGGGCGCGGCGGAAGTTTTTCGCCGCGCGAGAGTGTAGCAACTTCGTCGCCCGTGAGAGTTTCGCGGTCGAGCAACGCCGCCGCAACGCTGTGAAGAAGATCCATGTTTTCCTGAAGCACCAGCGTCGCGCGCGCGTACGCCTCCTTGATCACGCGCGTTACCTCGGAATCGACGAGCTGCGCTGTGCGCTCGGAAACCTCCCGACGCGTCTGGATCTCACGGCCGAGGAAGAGCTCTTGCTCGTTGTCGCCAACAAGGATCGGCCCGATCTCGTCGGAGAGTCCCCACTGTGACACGTAGCGGCGCGCGAGACCGGTGGCCTGCTGAATGTCGCTCGCGGCGCCGGTCGTGACGCGGTCGCGACCGAATACGAGCTCTTCGGCGACACGCCCACCGTATGCCTTGACGAGATTCGCCTCGAGCTGTTCGCGCGTAACAGAGACGCGGTCGTCCTCGGGCAACGTCCACGCAACGCCAAGCGTGCGCCCGCGCGGGACGATCGTGACCTTGTGCAGCGGATCGTTGCCCTTGACCTTGACCGCGCAAATCGCGTGTCCACCTTCGTGATAGGCAGTGAGTTTCCGCTCCTCGTCCTTCATCACCATCGACTTGCGCTCGGCGCCCATCATCACCTTGTCCTTCGCATCCTCGAGGTCCGCCATGTAGACCTTGTCGTGGTTGCGGCGGGCGGCGAGTAGCGCGCCTTCGTTCACCAGATTCGCGAGATCGGCTCCAGCCATTCCCGGAGTTCCACGCGCGAGCGTCGTCACGTTTACATCATCGGCCATTGGCTTGTTGCGGATATGCACACGGAGAATTCCCTCACGTCCGCGCAGGTCCGGCAAATCCACCACGATCTGCCTGTCGAAGCGACCCGGCCGCATCAGCGCCGGGTCGAGAACATCGGGTCTGTTTGTGGCGGCAATGAGGATGACGCCCTCGTTCGACTCGAAGCCGTCCATCTCTACCAGCAACTGATTGAGTGTCTGCTCCCGCTCGTCGTGACCGCCGCCAAGTCCGGCGCCGCGATGGCGGCCGACGGCGTCGATCTCGTCGATGAAGATGATGCACGGCGCGTGTGCCTTGCCCTGCTCGAACAGGTCGCGCACTCTGCTGGCGCCTACGCCGACGAACATCTCGACGAAGTCGGAGCCCGACATCGAGAAGAATGGACGTCCCGCTTCACCGGCGACAGCGCGCGCCAGAAGAGTCTTGCCTGTGCCGGGCGGCCCGACGAGCAGCGCGCCCTTCGGCAGGCGTCCGCCGAGCTTGGTGAACTTCTGCGGATCCTTGAGGAACTCAATGATCTCCTGGAGCTCCACCTTTGCTTCGTCGGCACCGGCGACATCGTCGAACGTGACCTTGGGCGTGTCCCCAGTCAGGAGCTTCGCCTTCGACTTGCCGAAGCTGAACGCTTTCGCGCCACCTGCCTGCATCGAACGGAAGAGGAAGAACCAGATTCCGAAGATGAGAAGGTACGGGAAGAGGCTGATCAGGATCGTCGTAAACGAGGGACGCGCATCCTCGGCCTGGATCTGCACGTTGTGCTGGCGCAGGCGCGTGATTTCGTCGCTCGAGTTCTCGGTCGGCAAGAGCGACCTGAACTTCTGCACCTCGCGGCCTTTGACCGAGACCTTCTGCTTGAAGTCCCCGGTGAGCAGCCGGCCAGCCTGAATGGTGACCTTGTCGACGTTGCCCTTCTGGAGTTGCTGGTCGTACTGCGAATAGGAGATTTCAGGCGTTGCGTCCGAGCCCTTCCCCGAGAACTGGATGATCGCGACGGGCACCAATATGACGAAAACCCAGAACGAGAGCTGTTTGGAGACCTTGCTCCAGTTCGTCGGCTTTTTCGGATTCTTGTTAGGCATCTGTATAGGCATTACTGCAAG
>DASZZU010000217.1:0-3654 GCA_035544855.1 Gemmatimonadaceae bacterium
ACACCTCCGGCAGAATGGCCTTTCGCGCTCCCCCACCCTGGCACGAGTTCTTCAAGAGCATAGACATGGTCTATGTCGCCACGGCGCTGAATCGAAGCCTGAGTCTCGAGTAGCGGTTGCTCCCGCGCGTCTCTCACGGAGACGCTGCTGACCTTCAAGGATCATTTCTCCGCCATGGAGTGGTTGAATCGCGGGTCGCACGCGGCAATACTCCTGTGATGAGATCCTTACTGCCGCGGCCACGTGCGTTCGGGAAGATTGGGTTCGTCGTTGTCGCGCTGGCGGCCAGCGCGTCGCACGCGGGAGCGCAGCACGCGGGCCATGCAATGGGCGAGATGTCGAGCGACACGCTCGCCACAGCGCCGACGACGCCGACTCGCTCCGTTCGCGACTCCGCTCTGGTTGCCGATTCCTTGTTGAAGTTGTGTCAACCTCACGTGGTCCATTCGATCGACGCCTATTCAACCTGTATTGGCGATGGGATTGGGTCGCTTTCCTCCGCGGGTAACATCGCGCTGGCGATGGGCACACTCGACCTGATCATCCACAGGGACCCGTCGCTGGTGCTGCTCGGTCATCCGCTCGCGCACGCGCTCGGCTATGCTGTCCGATCGACGCCCGCAACGGCAACCCGGCTCCTGTCCGAGTGCGACGATCGTTACCAGTCGGGGTGCTATCACGGAATTCTGCAGAGATACTTCGACGCGCGCATGGGGATGCCCATCGCGCAGAAAGTGTTGCTGGCTCCGTGCGACGGCTTGCGTGGCACGCGCGAGCAGTTCCGGCTGTTCGACTGTCTGCATGGTACTGGTCACGGCCTCATGATGTATCACCGGTACGACGTGAACGCGTCGCTCAAGGACTGCGACCGGCTCGCCGCCGACTGGGATCAGCGAAGCTGCTATAGCGGTGTCTTCATGGAGCATAACATGGGGGCGCGGATGCAGTCGTTCGGCGACGGCGCATTCGGGATGCATCGGCACTCGATGCCCGCGCCATCGGTAGTTCTGTTCAAGCCCAACGATCTGCACTATCCCTGCGACTCTACGCCGGCCCGTTATCGGCAAGAGTGTTACGAGCTGCAAGCCGACCTGATACTTCCAGCGATGAAGCAGGATTACCAGAAAGCCGGACAGGTGTGCGACGGAGCGGGGGCCCCAGAGCTCGTGCGCGCCTGCTACGTCGGCCTCGGGAGAAATGCATCGGGTGCCTCTGCGTTCCAGTACGCCGGGATAAAGAAGAGGTGTGAGAGATCGTCCCCAACGGGCCTCGCTTTCTGTTATGAGGGAGCAGTGCGGCATCTCGCGTACGCGCCGAGCGAGCTGCCGCGCGGTGTTGCGTTCTGCAAGTCTCTTTCACCCGGCGACGCGCGGGCGCGGTGCTGGGACGGTGTGGGGCTGCAGGTGGGAGGATTTTTTGCGGATTCAGCGTCTCGTCAGCGCGCGTGTCAGTCGGAAAATGCAGACGACGTCGCGGCGTGCGTGCAGGGCGCAGGTATCACCGCAAGCTCGCGGCCGAGAGAAACTCACTAACAGAGCCTGCCGGTGAATCTCCTGAGCGTGCTCGAGTACGGGGCCGAGGAGGTGATGATCGTGACGATCACCCACAGCCACGAAGCGCGGAAACGGTCGTACGAGCTAGTTGCTGAGGCGTTCGGACTCCAGCCACCAAGTTGAGACTCGCATGCCCGGTGCGCGAATTGCCTGATCAGTTGATCGAACGCAGGAGCTGGGCGAACCGCAGCCGTGTAGAGGGCGAAAAGTGGAAACAAGGAGGATTGGATCTCTCGCGGTTTCCGTCGTCGGAGTGGGCTGCAACAATTTCGGAATGCGGATCGACGAGAAGCGCAGCCAGGAAGTGATCGATGCGGCGCTCGATGTCGGACTCAACTTTTTTGACACCGCCGACATGTACGCAAACGGAAAGAGTGAGGAGCTGCTCGGCCGTTTTCTGGGCGCACGACGACGGGAAGTAATCGTCGCCACGAAATTCGGGAACGAAATGCAGGGCCAGGGACGCGGCGCGCGCCCTGAATATGTGAGGCAGGCTCTCGACGCGAGTCTCAAGCGACTCGGAACGGACTACGTCGATCTGTACCAGCAGCATGTACCCGATCCGGACGTTCCGATCGCCGAAACGCTGGGAGCACTCGATGAGCTGGTGAAAGCGGGCAAGGTCCGCGAAATCGGGTGCTCCAATTTTTCCGCGGCGCAGATCAGGGAAGCTCGCAAGGCCAGCGATGCGCGACCGGGATCCGCGCGCTTCGTCAGCGTACAGAACGAGTACAGCCTCCTGCATCGCGAGCCGGAGGAGGAAGTTCTCGCGGAATGCGAGGGCGGGGGAATGGCGTTCCTTCCGTTCTTTCCGCTCATGAGCGGTCTGCTGACCGGGAAATACCGAAAAGGACGCCCGGTACCTCAGGACACCCGAGTCGCCAAGTACGAGCGGTACAACAAGCTCCTCACCGAGGAGAATCTGGACAAAGTGGAAGCGCTGATCGACTTCGCGGAATCGCGTCGGCGGACGCTGTTGGAGCTGGCGTTCTCGTGGTTGCTAGCGCATCGCGTGGTGGCGTCGGTGATTGCCGGTGCCACGTCGGCGCAGCAGGTGAGAAACAACGCGGCGGCGGACTGGAAGCTTACGCCGGAAGACCTGGAAGAGATCGATTCATTGCTCCGCGCGGCTGTTTGAACTGCCGGCGGAGCAGAATCAGCTACTGATTCGATTTCAGCGCGGCGGCTTTCCGTGCGAGCAGTCGACCGTAGCTCTGCGCCTGTGCCAACTCTGGCGTGTACTCGTCCGCCGGATTCGTTGAAACGGCGGCCCCGACCACGCGCTGTTCGATGGATTGCGCGAGCGGCAGTGCCGTCATTCCCACTGATTCGAAGCTGGAGAGAATAGACGCGACGCCCGGATCATCGTTTCCCGTAAGCGAAGTCGAGACAAACGCGCCACCGATTTTCTTCGAGAGGGTCCCGCCGGGACCCAACGATCGGAGCACCGACAGAAATCCTGCCACTTCGGAAGACGATGCGCTAAAGCCGTGCGGAGCGGCGAGAATGATCGCATCGGCCCACGCAGCGTCGGCCGCGGCGGGAGCGACGTATTCCTTGTTCATGCGGTCGCGATTCTCCACCCACTTCGCATGCGCGGATATCGTTTTCTCATCGACTGCGTCGCGAATTCTCCGAAGACGAATGTTGGCTCGGGCCTGTATGGCGCCGACGCCCACGGCGAGCGCCTGTGTCTCGGTAACGCCGGTTCGGGAATAAAAGACCACGAGCATGTTCGCGCCTGCCGTTTCCCCACTCTCTTTGCCAGTGATCATGCGGTGGTAAGGTGTTGAGGCGTAAACGATTGCCAGAAGAAGCCCGAACGCTACGGCAGTGTGGGTTCGCAACTTGCGCCATTCCCACGTGTACTAAACCAACAAACTCAACAGTGGAGCGACAATGAATCGTTTCGTTCTTTCGGCTTTTGTTGCATCTGCATTTATGACGGCCGCGGCAAGTGCGAGCGCGCAGGGCTACAACCCGTTCCAGATTGGCGCGTCCGCCGGGATCGCGTTTCCAACCGGTGACCTCGGGAATGTGGCGAACACCGGCTACAATGTCACGGTCTCGGTCGGATATAAGCCCCAGTTCACCCCGATCG
>DASZZU010000218.1:0-2094 GCA_035544855.1 Gemmatimonadaceae bacterium
AGCTCGACGGATCGCTCGAGCCGGTAACCGCACGGCGACACGATGATGATCTCGGGCCTGGCGCTGGCGACATCGTCCCAGCCTATGCGAACAGAATCTTCACCCGGCCGACCCAGCGGGTCTTCACCACCCGCGAGCGAAATCATCTCGGGCACCCAGTGGCCGCCGCAGAAGAGTGGGTCGGTCCACTCCAGGAAAACCACACGTCGACGGGGAGCGCTCGCAACCGCTGCGCGCACGCGCGCGAGTCGCTCCTTATTCGAGCGGACGAGGGTTTCGGCCTCTTCCAGGCGGCCAATTGCCCGCCCCACGTCTACAATGTTGTCCTCGATCTCCCCGATGCTTCGCGGAGTAAGAAAAAGAACCTCGGGTTGCAAGCTGAACTTCCTTACTGCACGAGTCAGCTCGTCCCCCGACGGAGCACACACACGACAGAGATTCTGCGTGAGTATCACGTCGGGACGCAGATCGCGGAGGAGCACCTCGTCGATGGTGTAAAGCGTGTCACCGCTGTCCATCCGCTGCGCGACGGCAAGATCGATAGCCTCCGGCGAAGCGTCGTCGAGATCGAGCGCGGGCCGGCTCACGACTGGCAGAGTCGTGACAGACGAGGGATAATCGCATTCGTGCGATCGACCCACGAGCTCGCTCCCCGCGCCGAGTGCGTGGACCATCTCCGTGCCGGCCGGAAGGAATGAAACGATCCGGGGCATGGTTACTCGATGTCGCAAAACATGAATCGATCGTCGCGCAGTACCGTCTCTCCCACGCAATAGGGAATCGGCGCGCTGAACACTGGCCCATCCGACACGAAAGTGTGGAATTCACCACGCTCGCCACACGGATCTACCGTCACCGGAAGATCGGCAAGAAGCTTCTCATCGAACACACGGCCGGCGAATTTGGCGTCGAGCTGGGTGGTGTCGACGCAGACAAGACGGGCGACAAATCCATCCGCGATGAACCGTCGCGCCAGGTTGCCAGTATCGAGGCCCCAAATCGGGAAAAGCGGATCGAATCCGCTACCCGCCAGCAAGCGCTCGCGATAGGCGCGTACGTCCTCCAGAAAAAGATCGCCGAACGCGATGTGAGCTACATCCGGAAGATTGTGCCTGATTTCTTTCAGCGCCGTGTGAAACGCGGCCTCGTATGCGTCGTTCGTGCAACCCGGACTCAGTGCGATATCGAAGAGGGGAAGACCGAGTCGTTCTACCTGCGCTTCCAGCATCGAGCGGCGGACACCGTGCACGCTGATCCGGTCGTAGCTGCGCGTAACGCTCGTGAGCAGGCCGACGACTTCTACTGTCGGATCCTTGGACAGCGCGTCCAGAGCCAACGCGCTGTCCTTGCCGCCGCTCCAACTCAGAACGACAGGTTTACGCACAGGTTTTCTCGTCGTCAGGCGAGCTTTTCCAACCGCTCGCTCGCCTTCACCGGCCTCGACCCCGTTGGTTTCTCCGCATGCCCGGTCTCTGTGTGCTTCAAGACTCCAAATTTGTGCAGTATCCATTCTCTCCACTCGTCGAGAATCTCGTAGAACGTCGGAATCACCACGAGCGTCAGTAGCGTCGACGTAATCACGCCGCCAATCACGGCGCGTCCCAACGGCGCACGGAACTCCGCCCCTTCGCCGATTCCGAGCGCCACCGGGATCATGCCCGCGATCAGCGCGAGCGTCGTCATCATGATGGGACGCAGACGTATGGCGCCTGCCTGAATCAGTGCGTCGCGCCTGGACAGGCCGTCCTTCTCGCGCGCCCATTTCGCGAAGTCGATGAGAAGAATTGCGTTCTTCGCCACGATTCCCATCAACAGAATCACTCCGATGAGGCTCATGATGTTGATCGTCGTGCCCGTGATCATGAGCGCGAGCATCACGCCGATGAGCGAGAGCGGTAGCGATATCATGATCGCCAGCGGCTCGAGGAACGAGCCGAACTGCATCACGAGGATCAGGTACATCAGCATCGCCGCGATGCCCAGCGCGGAGAAGATACGGCCGAACACTTCGTTCTGGCTGTCGACTTCGCCGCCCTCCGTTATGTGAACGCCTGCGGGAAGAGTGATCTTCGCGATTCTGGCGTTGATGTCCTT
>DASZZU010000219.1:0-14355 GCA_035544855.1 Gemmatimonadaceae bacterium
ATCGAGCTCTACTCGATGTGCGAGCACCACATGCTGCCCTTCTTCGGCAAGGCGCACGTGGCCTATATCCCGAACGGCAAGATCGTCGGGCTCTCCAAGATCCCACGCATTGTAGACGTCTACGCACAGCGTCTCCAGGTCCAGGAGCGGCTGACGGAGCAGATAGCGGAAGGACTCTGCAGAGTGCTCCGCCCGGCGGGAGTCGGTGTCGTGATCGAGGCATACCACCTCTGCATGATGATGCGCGGGGTGCAGAAGCAGAACTCGAAGACGATCACATCAGTGCTGAGGGGAGCGTTCCGCGAGGATCCAAAGACGCGGGACGAGTTCCTGCGCCTGGCGCACAACGGATCTGGTTGACGACGCGGCTTAGCGGTCGCACTGCGGTGGTAACTGGCGCCTCGCGCGGGATCGGCGCGGGGATCGCGTCGGCGCTCGCGGGCCAGGGCGTGCGTGTCGTGATGCTCGCGCGCAACGAAGCCAGGCTCAACGAAGCGGCCAAACGCCTGAAGGGATCAATTCCCCTCACCTGCGATGTGTCCGACCCAAAGAGTGTGGAGAAGGCGGCGAAGCAGATCGAGAAAGAGCTCGGGGCCGCGCCCGACATTCTCGTCAACAATGCCGGGATCTTCGGCGTCTCCATCGTCGAGGAGACGACGACCGATGTTTTCATCGAGGCGATCAACACCAATCTCGTGGGCCCGTTTCTCTTCGTCCGCGCGTTTCTGGCCGACATGAAAAAGCGGAAGAGCGGCCACATCGTGACGATAGGCTCTATTGCGGACAGGAACATCTACACGGGAAACGCGGCCTATTCGGCGGCCAAGTTCGGGCTGCGTGCGGTCCATCAAGTGCTGCGCGCCGAGCTGGGGGGCAGCGGCGTGCGGGCGTCGCTGATATCACCGGCATCGACTGACACAGAGATCTGGAATTCGGTCACGGTCACCGATCCCGCCGGCAAGCCCCACTCGAAGCGGCCGCTGCTCAGCCCCGATGATGTCGTCGCAGCAGTCATGTTCGCCCTCACCCAGCCGGAGAGAGTGAACATCGACGAGCTGCGCCTTTCGCACAGCTAGGCCGTCGCGGGTCTTCATGACCATTCCCGTCCGGAGCCAGCCCTCGCCGTGTTCATCGAGCTGATCGACCTGCTGCGCTGCATCAACGCGCACGAGGACACCTGGCTAGTCGCGTCGTTCAAGACGGTCTCCAACCGATTCGTCCTCGAAGCAAGCCTGGGCTGCCCATCCTGCTCCGCCCAATACCCCATTCACGAGGGGATCGCGGATTTCAGCGCTGGTGTGGCGCTGCCGTCGTGCGAGGCGGAGCGCGCCGCGGCGAGCCACGGGAGAGAGGAGCTCGCGACGCGCGCCGGCGCCTACCTCGCCGCGACCGAGCGGGGTGCCACAATCGTGCTCGGCGGCGTGTGGGCCTACGCCGCCCAGGAGCTCAGCGAGATGGCGGAAGTCCGGGTGCTGGCACTCAACGCGCCGGATGAAGTGAAGGAATCACAGAGCGTCGGACTGCTGCGGGTCGGATCGGAGATTCCTGTTGCGCCGGGATCGGTGCTGGGCGTTGCGCTCGATGCGTGGTTTCCCGCAAAGATCGTCGCTTCCGCCGTGAAGGCTATTCGACCGGGAGGAAGAATCGTCGGACCCGCGACCGTTCCGGCACCGGCGGAGCTATCAGTGCTCGCTCACGACGATAGATACTGGGTCGCACAAAAGGCTCCGCAAGTAGTCCCGCTGAGACGAGCGGTCCGCTGAGCTCCGCCCAGTCGGTCGACGCACTGGCTATCGGCCTCGCATTTGCCTAGATTACCCCCGGGGGTATCTTAGACTTTCATCGGATGGGCATGATGGCTGGCGGCGAGGCGACGGTCGAAACGACGAAGAAAATTCCGGCAGCAGCCGAGAAAAGACCCTCTCAATCAACCGCCGCTGCAAGTCCGCGCAGCAGATCCGGGGGCGCCGCCGATTTCGACGTTCTGATCATAGGTAGCGGAGGAGCCGGAGTCGCGGCCGCGATCCAGGCCGTCGGAATGGGCGCCAAGGTAGCGATCGTGGAAGCAGGGACGCTCGGCGGAACGTGCGTCAATGTTGGCTGTATTCCCTCCAAGAACCTGATCGAAGCAGCGGCGCACTATAGATCTGCGGTCACCGGATTTCAGGGCATCGCTCCCTGTGAGCCTCGCCTCGATTGGCGCTCACTCATCGAGCAGAAGAATGAGCTCGTCGCCGAGCTCAGACAGTCCAAATACGCCGACGTACTCGCATCCTATCCAGGACTCGTCGTCCTGAACGGACGCGCCACGCTCGACGCCAACGGAAAAGTGCGTGTGGGTGCTCAGGAGTATTCGGTGCGGAAAATCGTCGTCGCAACTGGTGGCGCGCCCGCCCGCCCGCCGATCGCTGGCATCGACGAAGTCGGGGCCCTCGACTCGACGTCTATCATGGAGCTCAGGGAGATACCGAGTTCGCTCATCGTCCTCGGTGGCAGCGCGGTGGGCCTCGAGCTGGGGCAGACATTCGCGCGATTCGGAACGAAGGTGACGATTGTGGAATTGCTGCCGCAGCTGCTGCCCAACGAAGATGAGACCAGCTCGGAGGAACTGCGGCGCTGCCTCGAGGAAGAAGGTATGGAGATTCATACCGGGGCGAGGAGCACCAAAGTAAGACGCGATGGGACCGAGGTCGTAGTCAAATTAGCCGAGGGAAATCCCAGGGGCGAGCTTCGCGCGACTCACTTGCTTGTCGCGACGGGGCGCAAGCCAAACACCACCGGTATGGGACTCGAAGCAGCGGGAGTTTCTCTCTCGCCTCCGGGATTCATTCAGGTCGATTCTGCGATGCGTACATCGAACCCCAATGTCTACGCAGCCGGCGATGTAACTGGAGGACCTGGGTATGTATATGTAGCCGCGGCAGGCGGACGTGTGGCAGCCGAGAATGCTGTCAGGAGCTTGACTGACGGCGCGCCCGGCGAAGCAGATCCCCGCGTGCTCGATCTCTCAGTCGTTCCGAATCTGACATTCACTTCCCCGCAGGTGGCGTCAGTCGGCTTGACCGAAAAGAAGGCGCGAGAGGCGGGACACAATACGCAGGTCGCGGTGTTGAAGATGGATCAGGTGCCCAGGGCGATAGTCAGCCGTGACACGCGCGGCCTCGTAAAAATGGTGTCAGACGCGGCCTCCGGAAAATTGCTTGGCGTGCATGCAGTAGCGACGAATGCTGGCGAATTCATGGGAGAAGCGGCGCTCGCCATCCGCTTCGGCTTGACTGCGCGGGATCTTGCCGGAACGCTGCATCCCTACCTGACGTGGGTCGAGACGATGAAGCTCGCCGCGCAAGGATTCACCACGGACGTCAGCAAGCTGAGCTGCTGCGCATGACTAGAGACTTGGCTGGAGTAGACGCGTGAAAGCGAATGGGCAGAAGTCGACGACCTCACGTGCCAAGAAAGTCGCAACCGGCCGGCGCGGCGCGAGAACTCAGCTTTCTACTATGGTGCCGGCGGAGAAGGACCTGTACCTAACGGGCGAGTCCGAGCGCGCGATCTATAACCGGCTTTCGCGTCTCGAGGGCCAGGTGCGCGGCGTGAAAAAGATGTTGGCCGAGCACAAATCGTGTGACGACATGCTGGTGCAAGTCTCGGCGCTCAAGCAGGCGGTCAATGGGATAGCGGCGGAGCTGCTCCAGGCGCACATGGAGACGTGTGTGCTGGGTCGCGTCGAAGCAGGAGACGGGCAGCGGGCACTGGCGAGTCTTCGTCAGTCATTGGCAAAGGTGATGAAGCATGGCTGAGTTGCAAACCCTCCTCACAGGCGATAACGGCAATAAACCTGAGGTCAGCGACCGCCGGGGGCTCGCCGCGTCTTTCGGCGCCATCGGTGCTGCATTCCTGGCATCGCTTTGCTGTATCGGCCCGGTTCTCTTTGTGACTCTCGGCGTGGGCGCCGGTCTGGCGAGCAGGTTCGAGCCGCTGCGTCCGATCTTCACAATCCTGACAGTGGGACTCATCGCCATTGGCTTCTACACCGTATATGGTCGTCGTCCGGCGACCGCGGCGGGCACATCGCGCGACGTCGAGGGTGCCTGCATTGTTCCGCCTAGCAGAAGGCGTGACAAGATCCTGCTCTGGATCGCGACTTTCGTCGCGTTGCTTCTGCTCACGTTTCCACAGTGGTCGAGGTTGCTCGTCTAACGGGCTCGGCTTTTCACTTTTTCTTAGAGGTACAGTTTCATGAGCAAGATGGTGGCAACTCTTGGTGTCCTTGTGGTTGGTGGCGGGCTCTCGCTGTGCGATCTGTGCGGTGGCGGCAGCAACGTTGTCGCGGGCGCTCAACCCGTTAGAGTGGCGAGCGCCTCCACTCTGTCCGCTCGCGGCTATCTGCCTGCCGGCCGATTCGTTGGTGCTGGCGAAGTGACCGCAGTCCAAACGAAAACCGTGACGTTCAAGGTCGAGGGGATGACGTGCGGCGGCTGTGTCATCGGGGTTCGCAAGGTGCTCACGCGCCTGCCTGGGGTTTCGAAGGCGGACGTCACCTACGAAAAAAACCGCGCCGTAGTGACGTACGATCCAGCGGCAGTGACCGTCGAGCAGATGGTGGCTGCGATCGCTACGCTCGGCTACAAGGCGACGGTGGTTACTTCAGCAGCGACAAGCTAGCTCGATGCGCTCGCTCAAAACTCTGGGCGGGGTAGGCGCGGTTCTGACCTGTCCGTGCCACGCCGTTCCGCTCGTTCTTCTGCTTGGCGGCACGGCGGGGTCGGCGTGGCTGGCGCGGCACCTGCCCGCGCTCGTAGTCGCCTTGGGCGTTCTCTTCGCTCTGTCGCTCTGGTTGTTGCTGCGGAGGGAACTGGGAGCGACGGCAGATGCCTGAGGAATTCGACCTTGTAGTCATAGGCACCGGAGCCGGAGGGTCGACTCCGGCTTCAAAGTGCCGTGCCGCCGGATGGCGGGTGGCGGTCGTAGATGACCAGTCCTATGGCGGGACGTGCGCGTTGCGAGGCTGCGATCCGAAGAAGGTTCTTGTTGGAGCGGCCGATGTCGCGTCGTGGCATAACCGGATGCGAGAGCACGGCGTGGCAGGGGATGCGAGGATCGACTGGCCCGCGCTCATGGTCTTCAAGCGCACATTCACCGATCCTGTTCCTGCGAGCCGCGAGTCTGCGCTTGAGAAGGCCGGAATCGAGACGCTGCATGGGACCGCGCGCTTCGTCGCAGACGATCGCCTCGTCGTGGGACAACGCGAGCTGAGCGGAAAGCACTTCGTGATCGCCGCGGGGTCGGGCCCGCGACCGCTCGAAATCCCCGGCGAGGACCTCGTGATTTCCAGCACCGAGTTTCTCGAGATGGAGGTCCTTCCTTCGCGAATTGCCTTCATCGGCGCCGGATACATCTCACTCGAGTTCGCCCACATTGCGCGTCAAGCGAGAGCAGAGGTGGTTGTCCTCGGCCGGGGCTCGCCCTTGCCCAGCTTCGATGAAGCGCTAGTTGAGCGCTTGCTTTCTCACAGCCGCGACATCGGAATCGACGTTCGCCTCGACACCGATGTGACGAAGGTGGAAAGCGTCGAAGGCTCGGATACTTTCCGCGTCCACAGCCGCAGCGGAGGCGGCTTTGACGTTGTCGAGGCAGCGCTCGTGGTTCACGGCGCCGGTCGCGTCCCGAACACCGCGCACCTCGGCACCAAGGATGGCCATATCCAGCTAGATCAACGAGGCGCGGTCGAAGTGAACGAGTTTCTCCAGAGCATTACGAATCCGCGCGTATACGCGGCGGGTGACGTCGCGCTTCCGCAGGGATCGATTCCGCTGACGCCGGTCGCGGCTCAGGAAGGAGCGGTCGTCGCACACAATCTCCTGCATGGGAACACGAAAAAGCCGGATTACCGCGGCACTCCAAGCGTCGTGTTCACGCTCCCGCCACTCGCCGCCGTGGGACTCACTGAGAAGGCAGCGCGCGAGCAGCGAATCGCCGTGCGCGTCGAGAGCGGCGATACCAGTGGCTGGTACTCGAACCGCCGAGTGCGCGAGCCAGTCGGAATGTTCAAGACGGTTATCGATGCCGACAGCGACAGGGTCCTCGGCGCGCATTTGTTGGGAGTGCATGTCGACGAGGTGATCAATCTTTTCGCGCTTGCGGTGCGTTTCGGAATAACGGCGAAGGATCTCCGCCAGATGATTTACGCCTATCCGACGAGCGGCTCGGATATCCCGTACATGCTATGACCCGCGATTAGCCAACGACTTGAAACGCGGAGCTTGAAATGAGCAAAGCTGTTCGCATCGCCGATGGTTGGCGGAGCGTAGCCGAGAAAGCGCCGGAAGTCATCAAACTATCGCGTGCGAATCGGTGATTACCGAGCGCTCCGCGTCGGCGTAGAGTGAGTCGATAAGCGGCTTGTAGTGCTTGTCGATGGCCCGCCTCTTCACCTTCAGGGTGGGCGTCAGCTCGCCGCTGTCGATCGAGAAGTCGTGCTCGAGAAGTCCGATCTTCTGTGGCACCTCGAAGTGCGCCGCGCCCGCGAGCTCCTTGTTCACTTCCTTTTCCATCTTCGCGTGGATCGTCGGCATTCGCAGCAGCTGTGCGCGATCGGTCCAGATGATGTTGTGTCGCATCGCCCACTTCTCGAGCTGGTCGAAGTTCGGGACGATCAGCATCGACGGGAACTTGCGCTTGTCGCCGAGCATAACTGCCTGGGCGACGTACTTGTTGGTCTTTACTTTGTTCTCGAGTGGCTGCGGCGCGATGTTTTTTCCGCCCGCCGTAACGATGATGTCCTTCTTGCGATCCGTGATGGCGAGAAAACCTTCGCGCAGCTCGCCGATGTCGCCCGTCAGGAACCAGCCATCGGCATCGATCGCTTCACGCGTGGCTTCCGGCTTGTTGAAGTACCCCTTCATCACGTGCGGGCCGCGAGTGAGAATCTCGCCATCCGGGGCGATTTTCACTTCCACGCCGTCGATTGGCTTGCCGACAGTGCCGATGCGGAAGTTGGCCGGAGTGTTGACGGCGATGACGGGCGAAGTTTCCGTCAGCCCATATCCCTCCAGAATCTCGAGTCCCGCGGCGTAAAAGAACTTGTTGATCTCGGGCGAGAGCGGGGCGCCGCCTGAGACGAAATAGCGGAGCCGTCCGCCGGTGCGGGCTTTGAGCTTGGAGAAGACCAGCTTCTGTGCGAGCCCGTACTGCCTGGCGAGCAACCCGCCCGGCTCTTTTCCCGCCAGCTTCTTGTTTGCCCATCGATCGGCGACATCGCGCGCCCAGAAGAAAATCTTCTTCTTGATAAATCCGCCCGTGAGCGCGGTCTCGAGAATTCGCGCGTACATCTTCTCGTAGAGACGCGGCACTGACAACACGATTGTCGGACGAGCTTCCTGCATGTTGATCGGAACAGTATCAAACGATTCCGCGTAGGCGATCGATGTTCCCGTCGCCCACATCATGTAGTGACCGCCCATGCGCTCGAAGATGTGGGAGAGCGGAAGAAAGCTGAGCGCCACGTCGCGTCCATCGAATGGAATCGCGGTCCTCGTTGCGGCGACGTTGGAGTAGATGTTGTCGTGGCTCAGCATCACACCCTTGGGCGCACCAGTGGTCCCTGAGGTGTAGATGATGGTCGCGATATCGTCCGGCTTTACGCTCAGTGCCTCGGTCCGGTAGCGTGCATTCGTCTCCTCGGTCTCTCCCTGTGCGCCCCGTTTCTCGAGCTCCGCGATCGACATCTCAGTCAGCGATGGAATCTCATCGAAGCCGATTATGGTTCTAAGGGCGGGAAGCTGGCCGCGGATTTCCTTCACCTTCTCCGCCTGCGCGCGATTGGACACGAAGATCGCGACCGCCCCAGAGTCCTTGAGGATGTAAGCGATCTGGTCGGCTGGAAGACTTGGGTAGATCGGAACGTCGGTCAGGCCGGTGGTGAGGCTCGCATAGTCGGCGATGGCCCATTCGGGCCGATTCTCCGAGAGGATCGCTACGCGATCGCCCCGCCTGACGCCAAGTGATTGCAACCCGCGGGCTGCGTGGCGGACGCGAACGGAGACTTCGCGGTGCGAGATGGGCCTGTACGCGCCGCCCGATTTCACCTGGAGCGCATCAGGTCGGTCGTGCTTGGAGATCGCGTCGAAGAAAAGCTTGTTGAGCGTCCCTGAAGCGGGTCGCGGTCCACCTCGTGCTTCCATCAGCGTCTCCCCCTCAAAGTTCCTGGTCTAGCTGCGCGGCTTTACTTTCAAAACGAGTCGCACCGGACTGCCGCTCACCTCAGCGCCTCGATACTTCGCGGTCGCATTCACGATTACCGAATCCACGGCCGCCGCGGAAGTGAGAAAGAGAGGATGCAGACGAATCGCTCTTCCCGCTATGCCGCTGGCGTCGGTCGTATCGACAACAGATGGCTTCCCGGCATCGTTCACGAGCTGGCCGAGCTGTGGATTGCTCTGGGAGACGATGGCGAAGCTGACGATGTATGACTTGACGACACTGTCGTCGGGAGCGACGCCGTGGGTGAG
Source organism: Gemmatimonadaceae bacterium (assembly GCA_035544855.1). Classification (GTDB taxonomy): domain Bacteria; phylum Gemmatimonadota; class Gemmatimonadetes; order Gemmatimonadales; family Gemmatimonadaceae; genus UBA4720. The sequence continues at coordinate 8,511 of DASZZU010000219.1, forward strand.
CTTGACGGCGAGCTGGGGCGACACGTTCAAAGTGCTGTCGAGGAGCGAGTAAGAGAGCGAATCGAGCCCAGTCACTGCCGCAATGAGATCAGGTCTGAGCGTGACATCCACTTTCTGAATCGCCTGCAGGCTGCCAACCGTCGCGACTATTCGGGCCGACGTGGAGCGGAGGCTGTCCGCGACGACGATCCCGGTAAGGCTGTCTACGGAGACACCGGAGTCCGGCGACTGAAACCACACTGGGGCAGGGACGATCTCATCGCCCTTGAAGTTGAAGGCGTGAACCACCGGCACGATCACCGCGCCCGTCGTGTCGCGGAGTGTATCCCCCACGACCACGGAGGGCGCGTGCAAAGAGTCGAACTGTATCGAGAGCACCGACGTCGAGCTGCCACTGACGTCTCCACAGGCGAATGCGCCGACTGTGACGAGCGCCAGCGCGACAGATGCAGCTATGGCAGCCCCGCGCAACCTGCTCATACCAACCGGTCTGCGAGGAGCGTCGCCAGATTTACGTAGGCCTGCGACGCAGCATCCGCTGGGGTGCGCACTACGACTGGCTGTCCGGCGGCGAACGCGTCGGTGGTCGCGACAGTGCGGGGAATCAGGACGTCGAACACGATGTTGGCAGGGAGATGCTTCCTCACGTAATCCACTACCCTGTCGCTTGCCGGATTGTTCTGCTCATACATCGTCAACAGGATCCCATCGAGCGTCAGGCGTTCGTTGGTCGCCACGATGTCCTGAATCAAGCGGAGAATCTGCGGCGTCGTCTGCAGCGCGAGTGGCTCGCACTGTAGCGGTATGATCACGTGCTCGGTCTGGCCCAGTACTTTGCGCGTGATCGCTCCCAGTCCCGGCGGAGTATCCACGACAACCACCTGGCAACGCTGCTCTGCCATGGTCAGGAGATCGTGCAACACGTTGGTCTCGCGGACGAGCTGGGAGTAGACGGCGTGGTCGGCTTCGTCCGCCACCGAGCCAGCGAGAATCACCCTCAACCACGGCAAGGCGGTGGGCAGAATGATCTCGCGGAGCGTCCGCTCGCCGTTCAGGTAATCGGCGAAGCCGGCAGTGGGATGCCCGCGTTGCAGTCCAGCACCGTATCGCACCGATCCCTGCGGATCGACGTCAATGAGCAGCGTCTTCATTCCGCGACGGGCGAATGCGGCGGCGAGATTGACTGCGGTGGTGGTTTTGCCGACTCCTCCCTTCTGGCTTACGACAGCGAGCACCGCTCCCATCTATTCGACAATCCCCGGGTGCTCACTCGTCTTGACTCCCTGAGTTTGGGGGGAATGGGGCGGGGGCCCGGCGCCCTTCATCTCGTCGAGAGTTTTCTGAGCGTGCTTCACCCACCGCTCCGCTTCCGGGCTCTGCGGCGGATCCATCAGGAACGCCTCGAGGTGGAACGCGGCGTCACTTACGTCGCCGCGCCTGAGAAGAAGAAACGCGAGACCGTAATGCGCGCCCGAAAGCCTGGGCTCGATCGCGAGAGCGCGACGGTAGCAACGCACCGCCTCCTCCAGCTGGCCAAGCTTCGAGTATGCGATCGCCATGTTCTGGATGACCTTGTGGTTGTTCGGCCTCTGGCGGAGCGCGAGCCGATATGACGTCAGCGCGGCGTCGTAGTCGCCCTGGCGTTCCAGCGCGAGCGCCTCGTTCAAATAGTCGAGGTTGTCTGCCGGAGGTTTCGGCTTTCCACCGGTGAGGCGGTCCCAGAATGACATTTGGTCGAATCTACCGCCTAAGATGTGAGAGGGCTAGCTTAACTCTAACTGCTTTTCCCCGAACGCTTTGAGAGAGAAATGTCACCCCGCAAACGCACGATCGACGCCACCAAAGGCGTGCTTGAAATAGAATGGCCGTTCTTCGGCGAACTGTCCCGCGGACTGGCCCTCAAAGTGGCGAGAGCCTACGACCCCGAGATCGTGATCGGGATCGCGACGGCGGGGGTGATTCCGGGCGCGGTAATCGCCGCAATTCTCGGTCGGGAGTTTCATTCGCTGGTGGTGAGCCGGAAATTCAGATCGAGCAGCGTGCGTGAGGCTCCGGAGATTTTTGGAAGCGCGCCGAAGGAGGTGCGTGGCCATCGGGTGTTGATCGTGGACGAGACGTGCGACTCCGGCGACACGATGCGGCTAGCCATCGCCGCCGTCTCCGCTGCGGGCGCATCAGAATTCAGAACTGCCGTTGCGTTCCAGACCGGCGAGTACACGCCTGACTTTCACGCGATCGCGACCGAGAGCACGATCATCCTGCCATGGGACCGAGAGGTTCTCGTGAATGGCGAGCTGAGGCCGAATCCACTCTACGCCGAGGCGCTCGGAATGATCGGTTAGTCTGGTCGAGGGACGAACTGCCGCTCGGGCTGGCATCTAGGACGGAAGGTTCATCCGGATTTGGCGGATTGGCCGGATTACGCGGATCGCTCCAAATGGCGTTACACGTCCCCTCGCCGGGCCGGGATCTTTTGGGAACTGCCGCTCGGGATGCTTTAGGTGCGGCACGGAGCCGTCCTACGAAATAACAACAAAAAAATCACGGCCCTGCGGAAGTAGCTATACCGTCGCATGGAGCGATCCGCCCTATCCGGTCAATCCGCAGCATCCGGATGAACCTTCCGTCTCGGTGGCCAGCCCGAGCGGCTGTTCCCAAGATCAGCGACTAGAACTCTCCTGCTCCGATCGTCTCCCACTCTTCGCCGCGCGACATCCGCTCGTACGCATGCTCGAGCATGTCGGCATTGCCCGCGAGAAAGCGGCACCGCGCCTTGGTGCTCGTGCCGCACTCGATCTCCATCACCGCGACGGGATAGTCCGCGAGACAACCCAGGAATCCGGCCAGGGTGCCGGTGGTGAGATGACAACCGGTCTCGCCCTGACCGTGTAGCTGCGACTCCCAGCAATCCTCGATGTCGATCACAGCGAGCGCGTCGTGCAGCGACCGGAACGACACTCTGCCCCAACCCGCATGCTGGAAAAATTCGGCGGCGCGGGACGAGAACTCGTCGATGGAAAGGTCTTCCGCCCGCCTCGAGCCTCGATCGCCGAGCCAGCTCTCGAAGGCGTCGAATAGCGATGCGGCTCCAGCGTAACCCGCTTCGCGAAGCGCATCAGGACCGCCACCACTGGCGCCGGCGACGCGCAGCCGGAGGTCGCCCAGAGTACGCTGCGCCAGCCCAATCAGCTCGGGAGCTTCGGAAGTTGTCATGCGAAGTAGGACGATTTCACGCGGAAGATGTTGCTGAAGAATTGGCTCGACGCAAGAGGCCGGCCTCGTCGATTATCTCGACACCGAGCGTCTTCGCTTTCTCGAGCTTGCTTCCCGCTTCCTCGCCGGCGACGAGAAAGCTGGTTGATTTTGAGACCGATCCAGTCACCCGCCCACCTGCTGCCTCGATGATCGCTGTCGCTCTGGACCTGCTCAAAGTGGGAAGGGTTCCCGTGATCACCGCGGTTTTCCCACTCAATGGACCGCCAGCGACAACCGCGCGCGGCTCAGTGAAATTGACGCCGCGCGATCTCAGCTTCTCTACCAGAGCGCGCCCCGCCGGATCCGAAAAATAAGCGACGACACCATTCGCGATGGTAGCGCCTATGCCGCGCACACTCAGTATGTCGTCCGCCGATGCAGAGACGAGAGCATCGAGCGTTCCGAAATGCTGGGCAAGAAGCTGTGCCGCGATGGAGCCGACGTGTCGTATGCCGAGGGCGTGAAGAAGCCGCGAGAGCGGCTGGGTTTTCGATGCCTCGATCGCTGCAATCAAGGCGTCCGCGGCTTTCTCGGCGTAGCCCTCCAGCTCGAGTAGCTTTTCACGCGTGAGCGCGTAGAGATCACCCGGGTCGCGCACCAAGCCCACGCCGACGAGCTGCTGGATTCTCGCGTACGAGAGGCCGCGAATGTCCATTGCCCCGCGCGACGTGAAGTGAACGAGTCCCTCGAGCTGCCTTCCCGGGCAGGCGATGTTGGGACAATAAATCGCCGCTTCATCCTCCTCGCGCGTGGCGAGAGTGCCGCACGAGGGACAGCGCTTCGGCATACGCCACGGCTTTTCATCACCCGTTCGTCTCTCTGGAATTGGGGCGATGATCTGCGGGATCACTTCGCCGGCCCGCTTCACCTGGACCCAATCTCCGACGCGGAGATCCTTGGAGATGATGAGATCCTCGTTGTGCAGCGTCGCCAGCTTTACGATTACGCCTCCGATTTCCACCGGCTCCAGGACGGCGAAGGGATTCATCGCCCCGGTGCGGCCGACGTTGACCTCGATCGCCAGCAGTCTCGTCTCGGCGATGTCGGGCGCGAACTTGCGCGCGATTGCCCACCGTGGCTCGCGTCCCCCGACGACGCCCAGCTCCTCCTGGAGTGCCAGCGAATCGATTTTTACCACGCCACCGTCGATCGCGAAGTTGAGCTCGCTCCTGATCTTGTGCTCGAGATCGTGCGCCCATTTCTCTACCTGATCGAGCGTGCGGCAGCGCAGTCGATGGGGCGCCACGGGAACTCCCCACTCGACCAGCGCATCGAGCAGCTCTGATTGAGTCTCGAAGGGAAGCTCTTCTCCGTCGGGGGCCGCTACGGAGTAGCCGAAGAATCGGAGGGGGCGGGAAGCGGTAATCGCGGGATCGAGCTGACGCAGACTTCCGGAGGCGGCGTTGCGCGGATTGGCGAAAACGGGATCGCCGGCCCGGGCACGGGCCTCGTTCATCTCCTCGAACCGGTCGAACGGGAAATAGACCTCGCCGCGAACCTCGATCCGCTCGCGGGGAGCGCTCTCGTGCAGACGGAGCGGGACATCACGTACCGTGCGAAGGTTCAGCGTGACGTTTTCACCGATGATTCCATTTCCGCGCGTCGCGCCCATGACGAAAACTTGATTCTCATAAGTGAGCGCGACCGCGGTGCCGTCGATCTTGAGCTCCGCGGTGTATCCCGACCTGGTGACATCGTCTCCCGCCATGCGGACCAGCCTCTCTTCCCACGCCCGCAGCTCCTCGTCATTGAAGGCGTTGCCGAGTGAGAGCATCGGCCGAATGTGCTCATGCTTGGCGAGCTGGCTCTGAGGCTCGGCGCCGACTCTGAGCGTCGGCGAGTCGGGGGTGAGGCAATCCGGGAACTTCCTTTCGATCTCCTGGAGCTCGCGAAACAGCTTGTCGTATTCAGCGTCCGGGATAGTCGGACGGTCCAGGACGTAGTACTCGTGTGAAGCGCGGGTCAGGTGAACGCGCAGCTCCGCCGCGCGGCTATGCTGTAGCTCGCCGGCCTTCCGCGGAGGCTGTTGATCGGGGCGGGGAGCCTGGGGTGGTTCCTTCTGTTGCTTCTTTGACCGGCTTGTCGCCATCCGTGGAGTTGTTTCCTTTGGCCTGCGTATGTGCGTTGAATTCAGCGCTGTCGAAGCGCACCACGCGGTTGCGCCCGGTCTCCTTGGCCACATAGAGAGCGTCGTCCGCCGCTCTCACCAGTGCTTCCTGGTCCTCCACCTTCGGGTGGGGCGATCCTGCCACGCCGCAGCTCATCGTCCGGCGGAGCGTGCCGCCCTCGTATGAAAATGTATGATTCTCCACCTTTTCCCGCAGCCGCTCGGCAAAGGTAACCGCGGCGTCCGGGACGGTGCCCGGAAGAATCAGCAGAAACTCCTCTCCGCCGTATCGCCCCACCCGGTCTATCTCACGCGCCTCGTCCTTCAAGAGCCGCGCGATCTCCTTCAGGACCGAATCGCCGGCCTGGTGGCCGTAGTTGTCGTTCACGCTCTTGAACTTGTCGATGTCGCACATCACGACGGCCATCGGCTCGTGCAGACGAACCGAGTGTTGCCATTGCTCCTGCAGCCGGTCCTCGAGCG
>DASZZU010000220.1:0-12023 GCA_035544855.1 Gemmatimonadaceae bacterium
CAGTCTTCCGATGAGAGGACTTGTCGCGATAGTCTCGGGTGCAATACTGGGTACGATAGCCACTCCTGAGCAACCCAGCTTCGGGCCTGCTACCAGCCTTCTCCCCCTAGCAACCGGCCCTCCCCAGCGTCTCCGAGTCTGATTCAACGCTGACCACGCGCTCGGATACCGCCGAGCGTTCTTCACACAATCCGAGACGCATTCATGTCAGATCCGAGCCTGTCTGGTTCGGCGCTTCGCGGCGCACATTCGCGCCGTTCGATCCTCATTGCCGCACTCTTTTTCATACCGCTGAGTGGGATGAAAGCCCAGGAGCACGAGGAAGATCACGACCACGACCACCTCCATTTCTCGCATCCACTAGTCACGGAGTCCCCGAGCCCGGACACGAAGCTCAGGTTGGACTACATCGGGACTCGCACGAGCGATCCGACGGGCGTCCGCGAGAATACCTTTCGTCTCGAAGGCGAGTACTCGTTCAATCACAGTGTCAGCCTCGCGATCGTGACGCCATTCATCTCCAGGACCGCCACGGCGGCAGAGCGAGCCAGCGGATTTGGCAATATCGAGCTATCGCTGAAGGCTGCGAGTCTGGCTTTTGGTGAGCATGGATTACTTCTCGGAGGCGGGTTGTCGGCGGCGCTTCCAACGGGTAGCGACGCGAAAGGAATCGGCAGCTCACACATCGTTGAGCTCGAGCCGTTTCTCGATGCTGGATATAAAAGGAATGTGCTCGAGCTGGTGGGACTGGCCGCCTTGTCCTCGACCTACCGCCGCCGAGCGAGCGACGAGGCAGAGCGTAACCTGACCTTCAACCTCTCGGCGCTGTATCGAATCCAGTCGCGGCTCGAAGGTTTGATCGAGGTGACGACGGCACGCGCTCTGATTGGCCCCGAATCTGGATTGCCACAAACTTTCGTTGCGCCGGGATTAAAGGTGTATCCATTCACAAACAGAAAGTTCATGTTCGGAGCAAGCGTGGAGCTCGGCACAGGAGGTGTTCGAGACACTCGCGCATTGCTGCTGTCGGGCTTTTATCACTTCTAGGACTTCACGATTGGATCGGGAGAGTTGGTCGCGGCGAGACATTCCGCTGTCAGGCAAGGAATCCTCTTGAGCTATGCGACCATCGGCTAGAGGGGCCATGGACCAACGCCCTGTGCTTTGCCAGCGGCGGAAGTGGTTTAACTAGAGCAGAGCGCGATATTCGAAGGAGTACTTGCAACTGGATTTAGTGTACACTAATTTAGATGCATGGTACTACCGAAATCTATCGTTTCGTACAGCCTATATGCGTTGGTCCCCATCTGCCGACCCCGGCGTCAACCGAAACATCGGCAGAGCACTTCGATTGAGCCCGCACGAGGGAGTTATTGCCGGCTATTCGGGAGCAAAGGACTCGTTTTTCTTTTCCCCTGGCTAACCGGCGCCGTCAGCCTCGAAGCCCAGGGATCCCCGCCCCAGCAGAATGCCACTACTGCCATTCAGGACAACAGCTTTCTCGTCGAGGAGGCTTACAATCAGGAGCAGTCGGTCGTCCAGCACATCGGCACTTTTTCCCGAGCGGTGGGCAGCAGGGACTGGGTCCACACTTTTACGCAGGAGTGGCCGGTTCGAGGGCAGCGGCATCAGGTGAGCTACACAATTCCGCTCGCGCATAAGGCAGGTCAGGGCAGCGCGCGAACAGGAATCGGCGACGTCGCGGTGAATTACCGCTACCAGATGCGCGGAATTGACGGCGGCCCTGCGTTCGCGCCACGGGTTTCCGTCGTCCTTCCCACAGGCGCAAGCCGATACGGATTTGGCACCGGCGGAACGACGGTTCAGGTGAATCTACCGTTCAGCGCCACGCTTCCCGCTCCCCTCGTCGCGCACTCGAACGCTGGAATGTCTTTCACTCCGCGGGCGCGCGATACAGCCGACGCGGTCGCGGCGATCCGAGAATACTCATTGGGACAGAGTCTCATCTGGCTCGTGCACCCAAGACTCAACTTGATGCTCGAAGCGACGTGGACTAGGGCGCAGAATGTGACTGGTCCCGGTCGAACGGCGCGAAGCAGCGAGATTCTCGTCGCTCCAGGCATTCGCGGCGCGATCGACTTCGCTTCAGGGCTCCAGATCGTGCCCGGACTCGCGCTCCCTATTGGCGTTGGCCCCAGCCGTGGAGAGCGCAGTGTCTTCGCGTATCTCAGCTTCGAGCATCCCTTCGCCAAGCGCGGGCCTTGATGGAAGTAACGGACTATTTGCCATGCTAGACGCACCAGAGACACAACCGTCGGAGCCGCCTCCTGACGACGGACCGGCCGTATCCCGCCGACGCTTTCTCGGGGTGGGCTTAGGTGGAACTGCTTTCCTCGGCGCGGCGGCCCTCGGCATGACTCGCGATCCATCGCGGGATCTCCGGGGCGTTCCCGGACAAGCACCACCAGGACTGACTTCCCCATCTCACGGATCGAACAGCGAGCTCGGCGCCGGATCGCACAGTGGCACGTATGCAATGCCAACTGTGGTCGGAGAGGTGAACCACGCCAGAAACGGCTTTAACCCTTCGGAAATTCTCAGCCACTTCGACGGCGGCGCAGAAAGCACACTCCCCAATGGACAAACGCTGCACGAGTACCAGTTCGTCGTCCAGAACAAGACCATCGAAGTCGTCCCCGGGGTCGATTTTGCGGCGTGGACATATAATGGCCGGATTCCAGGACCGACCATTCGCGTCCAGGAGGGTGATCGCGTGCGCGTCACTCTTCACAACGCCAGTGACCACCGCCACAGCATTCACTTTCACGGTATCCATCCCGGGAGTATGGATGGCGTGTTCGACGCTCGCTCGGGGATAGTCGAGCCGGGAGGCCGCTACACTTACGAGTTTGACGCCGAGCCCTTCGGGTGTCACCTGTATCACTGTCACACCGCGCCGCTCGCGAAGCACATCTCCAAGGGGCTTTATGGAGCATTCATCATCGATCCGAAGGGTGGCCGGCCTGCCGTTAATCGAGAGTTCGTCATGGTCATGAGTGGGTACGACGTCGACTTCGACGGGAAGAACGACTTCTACGCCGTGAATGGCATCCCCTTTCACTACGATCACGACAAGAATCCGATCTCGATCAAGGTTGGCGAACTCGTCCGCATTTACCTCATTAACGCGCTCGAGTACGACCCGGTGAATTCGTTTCATCTGCACGCCAATTTTTTCCACTACTATCCCACGGGCACCAGCCTCACACCCGCCGAGTTCACGGATACGATTTCCCAGATGCAGGGCCAGCGCGGCATCCTCGAATTCCGATATAAGTATCCGGGGCCGTACATGTTCCATGCGCACAAAACCGAGTTCGCTGAGTTGGGCTGGACCGCCGTGTTCAATGTGGAGCCCTAGGCGATGACGAGTACATCCGGCGAGCCAGTCGCCGGCGCGAGCCAGTCTCCGAAGCGTCGGCTTATCCGGCCACCATCGTTGCGCACGTTGATTGCGATCGTGGTGCCCCTGCTGCTACTCGCCGTCGTGATCGCGTTGTTCGTGCGCACGAACGGCGCGGGCCTGAACGTCACCCCGGTGGTTCCGGTCGAAACAGTCCAGTTCGGTCGCACCGTACTCGAGCCCGGGCGGATCCAGCTCAACCTGCGGAATACGAGCCCGCAAGCGATCACTGTCACGCAGGTCAACATCAACGACGCCTTCTGGCCGTTCACCCTTTCCGGCTCGCGCACGATTCCACGCCTCGGGAGCGTCGCAGTCACGCTCGATTATCCATGGGTCCGAGGCGAAGCGTACGACATCACGTTGTTCTCGAGCAATTCGATTCCGTTCAAGACGTCGGTCCCCGTCGCGACGACGACAGCCCGCGCATCGGCCGGCACTCTCCTGAGCTTCACTCTCATCGGGTTATACGTCGGTGTCCTCCCTGTCATCCTCGGGATGTTCTGGCTTCCCGTCCTCAAGCAGCTCGGTCCGCGCGGCATGTTGTTCCTGATGTCGGCAACCGTGGGGCTTCTCGTCTTCCTCGGAATTGACGCGACCACGGAGGCGCTGGAGCTGGGCGGTGCGCTGGGCGGCGCGTTTCAGGGGACGGGAATCGTGGCCATTGGCATCACCGGTACATGGCTGCTTCTTGCCGCGATCAGCAGTCGCCAGGCGAACGCTGGCCGGAACGAAGCGGGCCAGCGTCTATCGCTCGCGAGGGTGATTGCAACAGGTATCGGGCTCCACAACCTGGGCGAAGGGTTGGCCATCGGAGCGGCGTATAGCGTGGGCGCCGCAACCCTCGGAACATTTCTGGTCATAGGCTTCATCATACAGAACATTACCGAGGGGCTTGGAATCATCATCCCGATCGCCAAGGACAGGCCGACCATTCGGTCGCTCGCCCTGTTGGGGCTGATTGGTGGTGGACCCGCGATCGCAGGTGCGTGGATCGGCGGCCTCATATATTCGCAGGCCCTGTCAGTGTTATTCCTCGCCATTGGAGCGGGAGCGGTGTTCCAGGTCGCGTATGCGATCGGGCGCCAGATGATCTGGAAGGACGCCGCGGCGCGTCAAATGCCGCTGACGACATTTGGTGGCATTCTTGCCGGCATGCTTGTGCTCTACATGACCGGTGTCGCGATTAAGTAGCACGCGCTTACCGGGCTGTCCAAATTTTTGGAAGAGAGATTCGAATGCAGCACCTAACCGCGCCATGATGACCGCCGCGCCCAGCCATCCCGCCCTCACGGCATCCGCCGAGGACTATCTCAAGACGATATACAGCCTTGGACCAACGGGTGCCGCCGCGACGACCGTAGAGATCGCTGGGCGGCTGGGACTTGCTCCGGCTTCAGTCACCGCGATGCTGAGTCGGCTTGCAGAGCGAGGGCTCGTAAACTACGAGCGTTATCGTGGTGTAACGCTCACTGATGCGGGGCGAATCACAGCTCTCCGTACGATCCGCCGGCACCGTGTGCTCGAGGCGTTCCTCACCCGTGCTTTGGGTTACCCGTGGGATGAAGTCCATGACGAAGCCGAGCGCCTCGAGCATGCCGCGTCCGATAAACTGATCGACCGAATGGCGGAGATACTTGATGAGCCGACAGTAGACCCACATGGTGCACCGATTCCGACACGCGATGGTGCGGTCGACGAGACCGTGTACCGAACCCTCGGCGAGCTGACCAGCGGCGAACGTGCCCGGGTGGAGCGCGTGAGCGACAAGAGTCCCGAGATGCTCCGCTACTTGGACGAGCTCGCCCTCCGTCCGGGCGCCGAAGTAATGGTGATCTCCCACGCTCCCTTTGATGGGCCGATCGCGATAGAGATAGAAGGCGCCGTACGCAGTATCGGCCGATTGCTTGCGGCGCAGGTGCTTGTGGCAACAGAGCGCTAGAGCACCGATGACCGGGCCAACTACAACAGAGGCTCTCGACGTTCAGGGAATGGATTGCGCCTCCTGCGCCGTTACGATCGAGGGGGCGCTGCGAAAACTGGACGGCGTGCGCGACGTCTCGGTGAACGTCGTCGGTGGAACAGTGCGGGTGAGTTATGAAGATGGCGTAGTGCGGCGGAGCGACTTGACGAAAGCGATTCGCCGCGCGGGCTACGTGGTGCGCCAGCCCGCACAAGAGAAAAACAAGACTGAGCCATCCTTCTGGTCCGAGCGCGGGCGTCTCGTCATAACGGCTCTGAGTGGACTCGCGTTCCTCGCTGGCTTTGCAGTCAACAGCCTGGGCGGGAGAATCTTCCTCGCCACCGCGCTTTTCGCCTTGGCCACGGTGGCCGGCGGCTGGTACGTCGTTCCGCGCGGCGCGCGAGCGGTGATGAGTCGCTCGCTTGACATGAATGTGCTGATGACTATCGCCGCCGTCGGGGCATGGCTCATCGGCAAGCAAGCGGAAGCTGCGGCGACAATGTTCTTGTTTGCCGTCGCCGAGTTGCTGGAGAGCTACTCGATGGACCGCGCGCGGAACGCGATCAAGGCGCTGATGGATCTCTCGCCGCTCGAGGCTCGCGCGATGCGCGACGGCATAGAGGTGCTCGTCGGCGTTGATCAGCTACAGATCGGTGAGAGTGTCCTGGTGCGCCCCGGTGAGAAACTCCCCGTCGATGGCGTAGTAATCGAGGGGCGCTCAAGCGTCAATCAGGCCCCTATCACGGGCGAATCAATGCCCATCGAGAAAGAACCGGGCGCAGAAGTTTTCGCTGGCAGCTTGAACGGGCACGGTGTTCTGACAGTTCGATCGACGAAGCCGGCGAGCGACTCTACTCTCGCTCGGATCATCCACGCCGTCGAGGAAGCGCAGGCTTCCCGGGCGCCGAGCCAACGATTCGTCGACCGATTCGCGCGCATATACACGCCGAGTGTGGTCGGTCTGGCGGTACTCCTCGCCATCGGACCGCCGCTGTTCGGAGTTGGAGAGTCGGGAACGTGGATATACAGAGCGCTTACGATGCTCGTCGTTGCCTGTCCCTGTGCACTGGTAATCTCGACTCCTGTCTCGATCGTGAGCGGACTGGCGGCGGCGGCTCGCGCCGGCGTACTGATCAAAGGGGGCGCATACCTGGAACAACTGGGAACGATCGAGGTGCTCGCATTTGATAAGACGGGTACGCTAACGGAAGGACGGCCGGCCGTTACGGAGGTTCGTTCGCTCAACGGTGAGAACGAAGCAGAAGTACTCGCGGCAGCGATGGCCGTCGAAAGGGACTCGGAGCATCCGCTCGCCAAAGCAGTGTTCGCTTACGGGACAGCTAGAGGAGTAGCCGCGCCGCGCTCCAGCAATTTCGAGGCGCTCCCTGGCCGCGGCGGTCGCGCAGGTCTCAACGGTTCGACGATCTACGTTGGCAACGCGCGACTGGCCGGCGAGCTGAACGCATTGACCACAGATGCGCGAGAGGCTCTTCGCAGATTGGACGATGAGGGTAAAACTGGTGTGGTGGTGATAAGGCAAGCCGCCGGATCGACTTCTGCGGCGGCGATCGGGCTCATTGCGATCGCGGACCGCGCCCGCCCGAATGCGAGACAGGCGCTTGACGCCTTGAGGTCAATCGGGATAAAGAGGATCCTGATGCTCACGGGAGATAATGCGGGCACCGCAACCGCAATCGGGCGCGAAGTCGGCACCGATGAAGTTTACGCCGAGCTTCTCCCGGACGATAAGGTCCGCATCGTGCGCGAACTGGAGTCGGGGGGTCAGCGGATCGCGTTCGTTGGTGACGGAGTCAACGACGCTCCGGCGCTCGCGGCCGCAACCGTCGGCATCGCGATGGGCGCTGCTGGAACCGACGTCGCCCTCGAGACGGCGGACGTCGCGCTGATGGGCGACGATCTCAGTGCGCTTGCGCGCGCAGCGAGGATCTCCCAAAAGACGCTCGGGATCGTCAAGCAGAACATCGCGGTGTCGCTAGCGATTAAGGCCGTGTTCCTGGTGCTTGCGGTAAGTGGCTGGGCAACGCTCTGGATGGCAGTGGGCGCGGATATGGGCGGCTCTCTCCTGGTTGTGGCAAATGGCTTGCGCGCGCGTCGAGAGTGAGGCGGCCGTTCATCGAACAGATTCGTTCAATCACGAGATGTCTCAGGATCGTCATATTACATTTGCTGGGTGAGTCCGAATCGTAGCCGCCCGGTTCTCGCCTGTTGCCTTCGCTGGGTAGCGACGGGCTTAGTCATTCTCGGCGTATTCCTGGCCCCTTTCGAATCGCTTCTACCCGATGTTCACCAAGTCGGTGGCTCGATAGAGTCAGGCCAGATATCGACGGATCGGAGCATCGGTTCGCGGGAAGTACCCAGCCAATTGGAATCGCCGCCGGCCCCCAATCCTACCGATCGAACGAATGGACAGCCGTTTCATGTCGACCATTGCAGTCATGGCCACTGCCTTAGTCTCGGGACTTCGCGTATCGCCACCTCGCTAGGCGACATACATAGGCCTACCGTCGAAACCGATAGTCCCAAGCTCATAAGCGTTTCGCTGACCCCGCATCATCGCCCTCCCATAGCCTGACCCTCCGGCGTCAGCGATTCGCCGCGCTGACGCTCGATTCATCCAGCTCCGCTGCTTGCAGCGAACTTCCGAATGAATTCTTTGAGGGAAAATCATGAAGCATGATCATTCCGGGCATAGCCATGGGCCCGCATCCTATAGCCGAGCCTTCGCCGTCGGCATCGCGCTCAACCTTGGGTTTGTTGTAATTGAAGCCTTATTTGGTTTGGGCGCCCACTCACTGGCCCTGCTCGCCGATGCTGGCCACAACTTCAGCGATGTTCTGGCGCTTTTACTGGCGTGGGCAGCAGCTGCTCTAACGAAGAGAATACCTACCCAGCGGCGCACTTATGGTCTACGCCGGTTTTCGATCCTAGCAGCCCTTGCCAACGCATTGCTGCTTCTAATCGCGATCGGCGCAATCGCGTGGGAAGCAGTCGGCAGGTTCAGGAACCCCGAGCCGGTCGCATCCGGTGTAGTAATGGCAGTGGCCGCGGTAGGAATCGCGATCAACGCGGTTACCGCGCTCATGTTTTTCTCAGGAAGAAAGGGAGATGTGAACATTCGCGGAGCTTATCTTCACATGGCCGCGGATGCTGCCGTGAGCGCGGCAGTGGTTGTCGCCGGATTTATCATCAGCGTAACCGGTTGGCTGTGGCTTGATCCTGCGATGAGCTTGGTTGTGGTCGGCGTAATAGCAGTGGGTACCTGGGGTTTGCTCAGAGAATCAGTTGATCTGGCACTGGATGCAGTGCCACGAAACGTTGATCCCGCAAAAATCGAGACCTATCTCAGAAACCTTGCCGGCGTTCGCGAAGTGCACGACCTTCACATATGGGGAATGAGCACGACTGACGTCGCACTAACCGCGCACTTGATCAAACCGGATTTGGCTGACGAGGACGCACTTCTCAAACAGATTTCTAGAGAGCTGCACGACAGATTCGGTATCGAGCATCCGACAGTTCAAATTGAACGAGGTCACGGCCCAACACCATGCGGTCTAGCAGCGAAGGACGTCGTTTAGTGTACCGGCTTGCTGGGGCAAGCACGGTGGTGTTGCTCGCCTGTTCCGACGAGCCAAGATCGCGCGCTGGCGAGCCGACGCATGCTGACAGAGAACGGTTTTCTGGCAGGTACGTCGCTCCACAGGCGAATCCGCCATCGAATACTGCCCCAACCCTCGAGACTCGTATCACAGGGGACCCGGACCATGATTTTCTTCGTCACATGAGTGACCACCATACGGGCCTGATCGTGCTGACACATGCTGCGATCGAATCCAATAGAAGTCCTTCTTTTCAGCCGGCAATTCGTAAGCTCGAGGACGATCACGATCACGAGCTGGATATCATTCTCAGCATGCTCCGACGCATCTACAAAGACGAATACCTGCCCGGTGCCCCGCGCGAGTGCAACTTCATGGCTCAGACATTGAGAGCCGGCACAAGTGACAGCACGACTTTTTTTCGTTCGGCGCTAAAGATCGAGGAACAGGCCCTGCAAATCATCAATGATTACTTGCCGAAAGCAACGAACGCTCAGGTAAGGAGACTCGCGGAAGAACTCAGGCGCGACGAACCCAGGGAAATTGCCGCTATCCGCAAATTACTGAATCAGCCATGAGGCTCTCAGGGAATCTGGACTTCGATATGGTTGAGTTCGCCGTGGCGCGGACAGCACGCAGTTGCTCTCGAGAAACTCCATCCTGTGCTGATGGCGGCTATAATCGCAATTCTTGGTCTCTTGCCGTTGTTGTTTTCGCGCGGAGCCGGTTCCGAGGTACAGCGGCCACTTGCTGCCGTGGTTGAGGGCGATCTTTCGTGCCCGCGGCATCAGTCTCGTCGCTGCGAACAAGCGCCGCCAGGGGCAGGAAGCGCTTCAGATCGTTGACCTCTATCTATCGAGAGCGACGCGGATGGACATAGAGCGACTCGCGAAGAAAATGAAAAGCGATGAAACCCATGATCTTGTTGCAATAAGAAAACGGTTAGCAATGGGGGGCCAACCTCAATGATTCTACGCACTAGGACCTTCTCGGCGTTCTCAAAAGTTTCTCTGTTCGGAGCAGGAGTCTTCTTTCACGGTGCTGCCGACCACGCGATGACAGCGACAATCGGCCGGGCTCCCGACATTCTTTCATCAGGAACCCCGGTTACTCAGAAATGGCTGCTCGCTGCGTTCGATGTCACACTTACGTGGCTCCTATTCGAAGTGCACTTGTGGTATGGGAGGAAGGCCCAAGCCTGACGGGGTTGGTTCTCCAACGTTACGCGGGATGAAGAACTGGTGGACTTCCGGAATTCGGCGACGTGAATCTCTGGTACATATTGACGTACCAATATTTCTTGATATATTGATCTCATGGCCGTAGAAGTCCAGTCCAGCACGGAGCGCGCGATCGAGCTCTTTCACGCCCTCTCCGACGAGACTAGACTCGAGATCATCGAGCTGCTCCGCAAAGGAGAGCGGTGCGTGTGCGAGCTTACTGACACGCTCAACGCCGCACAGTCCCGGCTCTCGTTCCATCTCCGCGTTCTCAAAGATGCCAGAATCGTCCGGGATCGAAAGGAGGGACGCTGGGTCTACTACGAGCTGGACGCGGAAGTATTCGAAGAGATGGAGACCCTCGTCTCGGCGATGAAGCCGCAGGCGCTCAGGCGCACTGAACAATGTTGTGCCTGATTTTTTTTCCCCCGATGCATCAACAAATATTGTTTGGAGATAGATAGATGACCACCCAGGACTCGACACTCAAAACCATTGTAAAGGAGAAGTACGGTCAGGCCGCGCTGCGCGTCAGTGAAGGCGGGATGGCCGCGCCGTATTGCGGATCAAGCGCCTGTTGCGGAACCACCACTGAAGCCTGGGATCCGATCACCTCTGATCTCTACGACGAGGGGCAGAAAGCCGGCATTCCCGCTGAGGCCGTGCTCGCTTCTCTTGGCTGTGGCAATCCCACCGCATTGGCCGAGTTGAAGGAGGGAGAGACAGTTCTCGACCTCGGCTCCGGCGGCGGAATCGATGTTCTGCTTTCAGCGAAGCGAGTTGGGCCGACAGGCAAAGCCTATGGGCTCGACATGACCGACGAGATGCTGGCCCTCGCCAATGAGAACAAACGCAAGGCTGGAGCGAAGAACGTCGAGTTCCTTAAGGGAGAGATCGAACAGATCCCACTCCCTGATGCATCGGTCGACGTCATCATCTCCAACTGTGTCATCAATCTTTCCGGCGACAAGAGAAGAGTGCTCGGAGAAGCCTTCCGCGTGCTCAAGCCCGGCGGCAGATTCGCGGTGTCGGACGTCGTCGTTAGGGGCGATGTTCCCCCGGAAGTAAAGACGAACATGGGGCTGTGGATTGGTTGCGTGGCTGGCGCGCTCGAAGAGCAGGAATTCCTGGCCCTTCTGCGCGAAGTCGGATTCGAGAATCCATCTATCGAACCCACGAGGGTGTACAAAGCCGAGGATGCCGCCGCGTTCCTCACTGGAAGTGGTCTGGAAGCTGGTGATTTCGCTTCGGCGATAGATGGAAAGTTCATGAGCGCGTTTGTGCGCGCGACCAAGCCAGTCGAACGCGCCTGATGCGATATGCTCTCCTCTCCGACATTCACGCCAATCTTCCGGCCTTGCGTGCAGTGCTCGACGATATCGATAAAAGAGGCGACGTCGATGCTATCTATCACCTCGGAGATCTGACAGGCTACGCGCCGTGGCCGAACGAGACGGTGGCACTGCTCCGCGAGCGCGGAATACCCGGGATTACCGGGAACTACGATTCGACTGTTGCAGCCGACTACAAGCACTGCGGCTGCAAAGCGGAGAGCGCACACGACGAGGAGTTGTCGCACCAGTCGTATGAATGGACTCGCTCGCATGTGACGGCGGAGACAAAAAGTTATCTCGCCAGTCTACCATTCAGAATCGACATCCGCCCACTCGGTGGGCATGTGTCGGGTCCTACGATAACTCTCGTGCACGGTAATCAGACGCTGAACACGGTCTATGTCACCGAGGACCGGCCCGATTCATTCCTCGAGAAGATGGCGAAGGACATCGGCGCCCGTA
>DASZZU010000221.1:0-44024 GCA_035544855.1 Gemmatimonadaceae bacterium
GACGGCAGATCGAGTCGCGGGCGATCAGATATGGTACGCCCGATGGCAAACTCGGCACTCATCCCGTTGATAGGTTCTCGCGGTCAGGCGCCTACGCGACGACCGAAGATGGCACGCATCGCCCTTCCTTAGTCATGGAAGGGTACCTGCTCGACACCGGCGAATTCGTGTACCGTGGAGACATCAGGGGCTTTTTTCCGCTAACGGACATTTGTTGGGACGCAGCCAACACAGTCAACGATGACGAACTACCATATGGCCCGGGGGCAGCATGAGAGGACAGGGAAGGGTGTACCGCCCGAAGGTTGGCGGAAGGGAGATTCAAGTCTGGTGGCTCGACTACGGTGTGCGTGGCGACCGGCACCGTGAGTCGAGCGGTAGCACCAGCAAGCGGGATGCGTTGGAGCTGCTACGGCAGCGGATCGGGAAGCGGAAGGATGGGACTCTCTCCGGCCGACCGGAACGCGTCACTCTCACGGATCTCAAGGAAGCCCTGAGAAAGCACTACACCCGCGAGGGCAACGCGTCGTGGAAGCGGGCAGAGCAGGCATTCACGCATCTCCAGGAGTTCTTCGGCTCCGATGCGCGCGCGATCGGCATCACCAAATCGCACGTTGGCGACTACCAGGATGCTCGCCTCGGGGCGGGCGCAGCTCGAAACTCGGTGCGCTACGAGATCGGTGTCTTGTCTGCGGCGTTCGGTGTCGCGGTCGAGCAGGATCTACTGGCGACCAAGCCCGTGTTCAAACAGCTCGCGGAAGGCGAGAAGCGAAGCGGGTTCTTCGAGCCCGGCGACCTGGCCGCGCTGATCGTCGAGCTGCCGGCGGACATCGCCGCACTGGTCAGGTTCCTTTCACTCACCGGCTGGCGCCGCGGTGAAGGTGTGGGCCTCATGTGGGCTCAGGTCGATTGGGACGACGCGGAGTATCCTGGTACGCACTCAGGCCCGATGCCCGGTCCCAATGCATGCATCCGGCTCGATGAGTCCGAGAC
Organism: Gemmatimonadaceae bacterium; assembly: GCA_035544855.1. Classification (GTDB taxonomy): domain Bacteria; phylum Gemmatimonadota; class Gemmatimonadetes; order Gemmatimonadales; family Gemmatimonadaceae; genus UBA4720. The sequence goes on from DASZZU010000221.1 coordinate 994, forward strand.
CAAGGGCGGCGACGCGAGAGAGTTTCCGTTCGCTCAGGCGAGCGAGCTCCGCGGTTTGCTCCTCGATCGCTGGAAGGCGCGTGACGGGCTTCTCGTCTTTCACCGGGCTGGGCGCTCGATCGGAGACTTTCGTAAGCTGTGGGACCGCGCCCGCATTGCGGCGGGGGTTCCGGAAAGGCTCGTTCATGATCTCAGACGGACAGCGGCCAGGGATTTCAGGCGCGCTGGCGTCTCGGAAGGTGAGATCATGCGGTTGTGTGGGTGGAAGACCCGCGATATGTTCGACCGGTACAACATCATCGACTCGGCCGACCTTTCGCGCGCTGTTGCTCAACGTTTTTCGACTGAACGGCAAACTAACGGCAAACAAAGCGATGGGGCGGTCTCAGGTCACCTAAGCTAAGTTCTTGAATCACAACGTTTGCCCCCGTAGCTCAGGTGGATAGAGCAGCGGTTTCCTAAACCGTTGGCCGGGTGTTCGAGTCACCCCGGGGGCACTGACATTTCGAGCGGGTCAAAGGCGAGATTCTGCTCGGGGCGACGATCCGAAGTGCCGCAACTCCAACAACTTACATCAGGCGATGACAAACCCCAGCATTCCGACCAAACAACGCTACGGCGCAGATGAAGAGTCACTCACCGAATGGGTTATGCTCCACAAGCGGGAAGCGACGTGGGCCGTAGTAGCTCTCGCGCTCGTCGTCCTCGGCTACTGGTACTACGAGCGGTCGGAGGCGCTAAAGGCTCAGCGCGGCGAGAGCGCGTACTTCCAGGCTCGCCAGTCGGCCGCAGCGGGGAATCTGCCGCTAGCCGTTTCAGATCTGCAAAAGGTCGCGGCGCGATATGAAGGCACCAGGGCGGGGGCCCAGGCTTCAATTTCCCTGGCGCAGGCTCTCTACGAACAGAAGAAGTATAAGGAGGGGATAGCCGCCCTCAAGAAGGCAGAAGCAAAGGCGCCTTCAGATTTCCAACCCTCCATCCATGTGCTCCAAGCGGACGGCTACGAGGAGCTGAAGGATTTTGTGGCGGGTGCAGAGCAATACAAACTGGCGGCCAAGGAAACCAGTTTTCCGGTGGACAAGGCGCAGTATCAGGCGGCCGCGGCGCGGGACTACATGGCTGCCGGAAAGCCAGAAGAGGCAAAGGCTATCTGGACCGAGCTGGCAAAGGACGAGACCGGACCGATGGCGGCCGAAGCCAAGGTCAGACTGGGCGAACTCCTGGCCAAGCCCATGACCATATAGATGAGGCTTGGCTGAAGGGTGCCGAATCTCCTGGGCTCAACCCGGCGGTCGAGGGCATATGCGTATAAGATAGATTATGTAAACTACTACCGGTGGAAAACTGTGGAGAAGTCATATCTGTCCACCCCTCCACTTCCCAAAGCACGTACCAGGCAGGGTTTAGCGAGAGCCGTCTAGAAATGACTCTAACGGCTGAGCTAAGCCACCAAATCGGCCCTCAGGCGACAGTCTGTCAGCCCACGTCCCGAAGTAGCCCCTCGAAAACGATCCTTCCCTCCCCGCGAAGCGACGGCAGCCAAGCCGCTCCGTCGCGACCGAGCGTCACTACCAAAGGCAGGCCCGACCTGGTCCAAAGAGTAGTCTCGTGAGCTGATTCGCCCCAGCTCGAGAGCATGATCGCCGTGGCGACCGCACCGGTTCCGCAGGCTAATGTCTCAGCCTCGACGCCTCGCTCATAGGTCCGGTAGGTGAAAGCTCCGTCCCGTCGCCTGGCCACGAAGTTCACGTTGGCGCCATCGACCAGAGCCGGGTGGCGCCGCAGCTCAGGTCCCCTTCCTGTCACGTCGGCAGAGTCGATGTCGTCGATCTCGACCACAACATGCGGGACTCCCACGCGGGCGTAGCCTAGTCGAGTCTCGCCGGGTTTTGCGCCCAGATCGCTTGCGTCTGGTCTAACGTCCGAAACAGGCTCCAGGTCGACCTCAGGAAGGCCATCCCTTATCCGTGCGCGGAGCGAACCCGCGGCGGTGTGGAGGATGAAGCCACCGCTCTGCGCCATTCCCAGCTCCACCGCGAGGTTCGTACTGCACAGGCTCGCATTCCCACAGAGGGCGGCCTCGGAGCCGTCGCTGTTATAGTAGCGCATTCGGACATCGCCCCCCGCCACTTTCTCCACGAAGACAACGCCATCGGCACCGACGCCAGTGCCTCGCGCCGATAGCATGCGGATCGTCTCGGGGTTCTCGAGCTCCCTCGCGGCCTCGTCGCTTGCGTCGAAGACGACGAAATCGTTGCCCGAGCCCGTCATTTTGTAGAAGCGCTGTAGCCCGCGGCGCTGCGCCATCAGATCCTCCCGGTGAGACTCCACCAACGCAGACGCCAGACCATCCAAACCGCCTCACGAACGATACGCTTCGACATCTTGCTGACTCCTTCCGTGCGGTCGACGAAAATGATCGGGATCTCTACCAGTCGAAACCCGCCCTTCCAGACTCGATACGATATCTCAATTTGAAACGCGTAACCGTTTGACTTGACCGAGTTTAGATCGATCGATTCAAGTACATTCCGACGGAAGCACTTGAACCCACCGGTGGTATCGAAGATCGGCAGACCCGTGATAGCCCGCGCATATATGTTGGCGGCATAGCTAAGAAAGAGTCTGCTCATGGGCCAGTTGACGACATTCACGTGCCCGTCCTGGTACCGGGAGCCGAGGACCAAATCGGCCTCCTTTATTACTTCAAGGAACTCGGGCAAGCGCTCCGGATCGTGCGAGAAATCGGCATCCATCTCGAACACGAGATCGTACTTTCGCTCGAGAGCCCAGCGAAAGCCAGCGATATAGGCCGTGCCGAGCCCCAGTTTGGCCGCCCGATGGATGACGTGAACGCGCGGGTTGTTGGCCGCAATCGCGTCGACGATCGCTCCGGTTCCGTCGGGCGAGCCGTCGTCTACGACGAGGATCTCAAGCGACGTGTCCTGTGCGAGAATCGACGGGATCAGGCGCGCAATATTGAACCGCTCATTGTAGGTCGGCACGATGACCAGAGCCCGATCAGGCAAGGGTTCTCCGATCGCGCCATGTACCAGCCGCGAGCATCAGGAATCCGAAAGCGATGGCAATCCACGTGATCACTTTCCCCCGCTCGTAACTCGGGCTGGTGAAGTCGAGCTCGACGGTCCGCGCTCCAGCCGGCAGCTCGACCCCGATGAAGATGTAGTCGGCGCGGCCGATTTGCGCTGGCTTGCCGTCAACCGTCGCCTTCCATCCTGGGTAGTAATTCTCCGACACCACGAGCGATGCTCCATCCGGTGCTGGCGCGCTCAGATCGATCCTCACCTTGCCAGGCTCGTAATGGCTTACGCTCGTCGTAACGGCAATCGGCGCTGGAAGCGCCTGCACGCCGACACTCGCCCGCACGTTGGCAGAAGTGTCGAATAGTGCCGCTCGCTTCACGTCGAACCTGGGGTTGAGGACCGTTGCCAGCACCTGATCGTCGGGTGCTTTAACGGCAATCGGCGTCAACCACGAATAGGGATTGTCCGCGTTCAGCCTGTAAAGGTAAACAGTGTCGCCCGCTGCATTTCGAACCGGCCCCTTGGCCAGCACGAAGTTTGGCAGGAACGGAAGCTCCGGAACGTTGGTCAGGAGATACTTCGTATTGGTGAGCTGCAGGACGTTTGCAGCGAAGAGTTGTTCGAGGCCGGACCTCTCCCCTATCAGATTGTTGTAGCGTCCGAGCTGATTGCCGTGATATCCCCGGACGTTTCTGATTCTGTGCGTCATCAAGGCGTCGCCAATGAGGAAGGCGTCGGGCTGCGGATCCAGAAACGGTACCGTCACAACGCGTACTGGCTGCGGTTCCGCCTTGAGCATGTCGACGATTGGGTCGCTTGCGTAGATCACTTTCGCCGGCGGTGAGAACATCCAGTAGATCCGTTCGACTGTCCAAAGATCGATCGTCATAAGCGCGGCCAGGCCCCACGCTGCCGCTCGAGTCGAGATCTTTCCACGCAGCGTCGCCAACCCCAAAGCGACGATGAGGGCGACAAACGCGAACGAACGCCAGGACCCAGCTATGAGCGCGCTGCTGTTCGCGTGAAGCTGGTCGAGTTGTCGATCCTCGGCAAAGGATTCGGCGAAGCTGGTGAGTGCACCGGTTGACGCCAGGAGGGCGACCACGCCCCCAGCGATGAGCCACCCGATCAGGTACTTACGCCTCACTCTGCCCTCGACGAAGCGCTCGGCGCCAGCGCACGCGAGAATCGCAATCGCGAGGGTACCGACAAAGAAAATCGTCGCAGGCGCCCGGAAATACTTGGTGCCCGGAATGATCGCGTAAGGAATACGATAGAACGGCGTCGCGCTTCCCAGCGACCAGAGGAGCGACACGAGAAGCGCTACCGACCAGAAAATGATTTGCTTTCGACGCGGATCGGTGCGCAGCCCAATAAACGCGGCACCAGCAAGTATCAGTACTACAGCGCCGACGTAATCACTATGAAGGTGAATCGCATTTCGTCCCCAGTAGTTGTTGAGCATTCCCGAGAACTGCGGTAGGTACGCGTTCAGGAGCTCCTCAGGAGGCCACGCATATGAGGTGGCTGTACGGTAGTCGGCGAGGCCCCCTGCTCTCGGAGACCAGGGCACGTATTCGCGAACCGGCAGATATTGCACGGCCCCGATTGCCAGCCCGACAATGACGGCGCCGAGAGCGGCAGCAAGACGCTTTATGGCAATGGATCGCGGAAGGGCTACTCCATCGACCGCCGAGAAGGCGAGGAAAAGTGCGTACGCCCCGCAGGCGAGCAATGTGTATTGCAGGAGCTGCGGGTGAGGACTCAGGATGCATAAGCCGATTATCAGAGCGAACGCGCCCCAACTCCAGTTTCTCCCCTGACGAATGCCCCGATAAAGGATCCACAGCGCGAGCGGGAAGAGCGCGCTCACGAACAACTTGCCATCATGTCCAGGCGAGACGTAGGACGCAATCTGTCCGCTCATCATGTAGGCGATCCCGCCGATGAGCGCTCCGTAGAAGCTGTAGCCGAGCACTCGAAAAAAACCGAACGTGAAAAGCCCGGCGAGAAAAATGTGGATGATGAAGCCCCACGTCATCGCCACGTCGGTGGGCAAAATCATCCGAAGCAGAAACGTCGGGTAGAAGATGTCACCGTGCATCGCCGCGATGTACGGCATTCCGCCAAAGAGGTAAGGGTTCCAGAGCGGGAAATGTCCAGTTGCCCTGAGAGTGCTGGCCGCGAATTCCCGAAATGCATAGCCGGCGATGTACTGATCGCTGTACGGATTTACGAGGAACTTCCCGGCCAGCGCGGGATATGCGAGGGACAGAGTGCACAGCGCATAGACCAGTGATGCCCAGCCGAAAGCGAAACGCGGCGCCGAAAGCGCCGCGAATGTGTTAGCGGACTCTGGGGTGGATGGGGACTTCTCTCGGGCCTTGGCCATGAGCGATCAGTTTGATAAAGATTTTCTGGTTGCGCCGGTTGCGACATACAGCCCGCTCGGAACGAGCTCGACGATGGTCAGCCACAACCGCGCCGCGATCGCGACGAGAGCCGCATCCGCTTCGTTGGCGAGACCGAGCTGCGTCATGAAAGCCGCCAGCGTGAACTCTCTCACGCCCAGACCGGCGGGCGCGATCGGCGAGATGAAACCCAGCAGGTACGCAGCGGTGTAAACTGCGATGTACGAGGAAATTTCGCCAGGCGAAGCGCCGAGCAGCCCGCGCACGAATAGCTGAAATGCGAGCCCGTAAAGGAGCCAGGACAGAGTGCTCGCAATCGCCGCCGTCCAGATGCTTGTCGCGGGAACGGTGGGAGGAAGGATATCTCTTCCTATCAGGCCGCCGATCCACACCGCAAGCGGTGGAAGAAATCTTGGCGCGCTCAGCAAGATCACAGCGAGCACCAGAACGCTGACGCCGACCAGCACAGGTTGGCCCAGAAGCTTCGCGCCTGTCACCATTACGATTGCGGTTCCAGTGGCCAGACTGACCGTCTGCATTATCACCGAGGAGCCGGCAGCCGCGAGCGCGGAAAGTCCCCGCCCTCTCGCCATTACTCCCATCGCCGTGAGCGACCAAATATTTCCAGGGACGTACTTCCCCAGATTGGAGAGGAACCAGATGCGCGCAGCCTGGGGGAATGGGAGGTGCGAATCCCACGCGCCTAGCACTCGACGCCATCCTTCGATGAGGAGAGCGTACGCCAGCAGGACGAGGACTGTTGCCGCGCCTATCCACTGCCACCCGAACTGAATGTGGGAGAGCCGCGGCTGGACTTTATTCCACTGGGTCGCGAGGGAGTGCGCGGCGAAGAAAAGTACAACCGCGGCGAAACTCCACTGCGCGAGCTTGAATAGCCTACGACGCGTGAGCGCCAAGAACCTGTCGGTATATCTCTGCGTAGCGCCGCGCCACTGACTCCGGCGCGAAGGCAGAGAGTGCGTAAAGGCGTCCTGCCCTGCCGAGATCACTTCCACGCCCGTCGCGACTCAGCAAATCGTCGAGGGTGTTGGCGAGAGCAGTGCGATCTCCTGGCGGCACCATCAGCCCTGTTCTGTCGTGCTGAATCACGTCACGCAGACCGCCAGAATCGAAAGCAACAACCGGCGTCTCACACAGCAGCGCTTCGACCGCAACGAGCCCGAGTCCTTCCTCTGCAGACGGGACGACAACGGCCGCGGCGCTCTGGTAAAGCCGCGGCAGGTCGGATTGCGCGAGCTGTCCGTGCCACCGGACTCGCGTTACGACCCCAAGTTCTCGCGACAACTCCTCGAGCGAACCGCGACTTGGTCCGTCGCCGACGATGTCCAGCGAGGCCTGCGTCTTCATCGCAGCGAGGGCGTGAAGCAAATGCTCGACTCCCTTTTGTGGCATGAGTCTGCCGACGAAAAGAAGCCGTTGTCTGTCGCGCGAGTTGCCCGGCAAGAAGAGATGTGTCGACACCGGCATCGGGGCAACCATTGGATGCACGCCTGGCACGAGGGCTTCGGTTTCCTCCTTGAGCCAGCTTGAAACCGTGGTGACAACGGCGGAGTGCTTGAGCACGTGCCCGAATAGAGGCTTCGCTACGCCTACCGAGCGCGCAAGACGCACATCGGTTCCGTGAAGCGTCGTTACGAGCGGAAGATGCGCGAGCCCTCCGACCCATGTCCCCACAACGCCGCTCGGGAACCACCAGTGCGCGTGCACCACCTGAGGCTCGAAATTCCGGCGGGCGCGCACGGCCTGAACAAAATCGGCGCCGAGAAAACCGACGAGAGCAAATTTCGCCGTCCACGACGACGCGACGTCGCTCGCCATGTTGCCGGTATACGCGAGCTTCTCATATCGCCGCGGCGCATAGCGAAAGCGATCGACTGTCACTCCCTCGATCTCTTCAGAGGCTGGAACTCCCGCGGCGGCGGGCGCCACGACGTGTACCTTCACGTCCTCACCGCGCAGGGCAACGGCCAGGCGCAGGATGAATGAGCCGGCGGCGTCCCCTTCCCTTCGCGGGAAGGAGTGCGTGAGAAACAGTACGTGCATGGACTATCTAGTCGTCGTCGTGTCGCGTTCCCGCGAGAGGTCCTCAATACGCGCTGCCAGCTGGCTCAGCTCGGCGCGTTGCGCCGCGATCAGTTCACCCATGAGTCCGGTGGCGAAGAAGACGCTCCCGACCGTAAGGCATGTCTCAACGAGATTGATGAGCGGTCTGAAGCCGACACCTCCGATAACGCGCCAGAGGATGGCAATGATTCCTACCACCACCCCGATGACAAACAAGGCGGCCCCGAGCATGCCGAACAGGAGAAGAGGCTTGCGTGCGAAGCGGAGCTCGAACCAAACGGCGAGCATGTCGAGGATTCCGACTGGTATGCGGCCGATCCCAAACTTGGATTGTCCGGCGTGGCGCGGGTAAAGGGGCACCGGCACCTCCGAGACGGAAAACCCGCCCGCGGCGGCCATCACAACCATGTACCGATGCCAATCGGGGCGATTGGGCAGCGCATCCATGACCTCGCGCCGATACGCTTTCACCGAGTTGAGATCACGCACCGTCACCTTGAAGAGCGCGCGGCTCATCCTGTTGTAGATCCCCGACACAAAGGCCTTCTCGTACTTCCCTTCCCTGTAGCCGGTCACGATGTCCGATTCGCCCGCGAGAATTGGAGCGACGAGCCGCGGGATGTCCTCCGGCTTGTACTGAAGGTCAGCCGGATAGAAAACGAGGATGCTGCCACGCGAATGCAGATAGCCGGTGCGCAATGCATCAGCGATTCCGCGTCTGACCGCATGCCTCACGGGCTTGAGGAATGGATACTGGGCGGTCAGACGCTGTAACACCGCCCACGTATCATCTACGGACCCGTCGTCGACGACGATCACCTCGTAGCGCTGCGGCGCGGATCCGAAAGCCGCGCGAGCCTGTTCCATGAACAGCGGCAGATTCTCAGACTCATCCTTCGCGGGAACGAGGATACTCACTTCGGGCCGAGTGCTGGTCGGTTGAGGACCGGCCCCCGCGAAGCGCTGCGTCGCGTCGGTCTGAGGGACCGACGTCATACGCGTTTCCGCATCCGGGCGGAGAGAACCCCGAGCTGATCACGATACTTCGCGACCGTCCGGCGAGCGATCTGCACGCCGCTTTCGCGAAGGATGTTGACGATCGCCTGGTCCGTGAGCGGGTGCTTCGGATCTTCTTCCTGCACCAGCTTCTGGAGCTGCGCCTTGATGCCGCGAGCGGAAACGTCTTCTCCGTCCGAAGTAGCCAGTCCGGAAGAAAAGAAGAATTTGAGCGGAAGGACGCCGCGCGGAGTCTGGACGAACTTCTCGTTGGTGACTCTGCTCACGGTGGATTCGTGCATGTTGATGACCTCCGCGACCTCGCGAAGGGTGAGGGGCTTCAGGTACTGAATTCCCTTCTCGAAGAATTCGCGCTGACGCTCCACGATGTAGTTCATCACCTTGAGCATCGTCTGCCGGCGCTGCTCGATCGCCTGGATCATCCAGTTCGCCGAGTTGAGCTTGTTGGAGATGAACTCCTTGTTCTCGCCTTCGAATTTCTTCTTGTCGCGCGCGATCTCCTGGTAGGCGCGACTCAGCTTGAGCCGCGGCAGGTTCGCGTCGTTCAGGAAGACGTGATACCGGTCGTCGATTTTTTCTACGATCAGGTCGGGGATGATATAGTTTTCGTCGCGTGATCCGTACTGGAGTCCGGGTTTCGGATCGAGCTTGGCAATTTCATCAGCTGCCTTCTGCACGTCCCCCGCGCTGATGCCGAAGCGCTTGGAGATCTCGCTCCAGCGGTGGTTGATCAGCTCCTCGAAGCAATCACGAACGAGGCGGTACGGCACAGACTGCTCGAGACCAGCCTCCTTGAGCTGGAGAAGGAGACATTCGCGAAGATCCTGCGCGCCGACGCCGGCCGGATCGAGGTTCTGGATCGTGCCGAGCATCTCTTGCCCTTCATCCACCGAATAGAGCGGAAGCTCTTCAGTGTCGCGCCCTGCTTCTTCCGCCGCCTTTATCACTACATCGTTGAGCGCGCGAACTATATCCTCAACTCCGCAAGCGAGATACCCGTCGTCGTTAACGTTGCCTATGAACTCGTCGGCGAGCAGAGTCTGTCGCGGAGTAAGCTCGAGCAGACTCACCTGGTCGCGGAGATGATCGCTCAAGTCACGCGTGGCAACGGTTACAGGCTCGAAGTATTCACGCTCTTCGTGCTCCTCGCGGCGCCCGCCAGCGGTGTCGAAGCCATCGAGGAGGATTTCCTCCCAGTCGATCTCCCCGACTCGCTCATCCTCGGCTTCCGCCTGCGCGGGTTCTTCGGCCTCGCCTTCCTGCTCCTCTTCCTCGTCCTCCGCCTCGACAAGATCGAGGAAGGGATTGTTCAGAAGCTCCTGCTTGAGATGCTGTTGCAGGTCCAGCAGCGGCATATAGAGCAGATCCATCGCCTGGTACAGGCGTGGATTGATCTTGAGCTCCTGGCGGAGCTGAGTCGATTGGTTGAGACCCGGCTTCAAGAGACAGTCACCTCGTCCCTGTCGCGGGCGAAGCGCTCTCGCAGCCGCTCCGTGAGTGTTGGACCAAGATAGATGTCGGCAACGGTGTCGTCGAAAACGAGATCCCGCACGGTTCCGGAAACTTTAACCTGCCCATCGAACATAATGTATGCGCGGTCCACTATGTCGAGCGTTTGCTCGACGTTGTGATCGCTGATGAGGACACCAATCCCGCGGTGGCGCAGCCCCGCGACAATCGTTTGTATGTCGTGCACGGCGATGGGGTCCACGCCGGCAAAAGGCTCGTCGAGCATCATGAATTTCGGGTCTGTTACGAGCGCCCGCGTGATCTCGAGCCGGCGGCGTTCGCCACCGGAAAGAGCGTAAGCCTTGCTCTTGCGCAGACGCTTGATACTGAGCTCGTCGAGAAGCTTTTCCAGCCGCTCCGAACGCTCCGCCGGGGACAGCGAAAGGGTCTCGAGTATTGCCATGATGTTGTCCTCGACCGAGAGCTTTCGAAAGATCGATGGCTCCTGCGAAAGATACCCGATTCCGCGCCGCGCCCGCTCGTACATCGGCAGTTTCGTGATGTCTTCGCCGTCGAGGAGGATTCGGCCGGAGAGGGGCTGAATGAGGCCGACGATCATATAGAAAGTCGTCGTCTTGCCAGCTCCGTTGGGGCCGAGTAGCCCTACAATTTCGCCTTGCTGCAATCGGAGCGCGACGTTGTTCACGACTTTGCGCCCGCGATAGATCTTGGTGAGGCCTTCGGCTTCGAGGACACTTCCGCCGATCACCCTCGGCTTTGGCGGCGTGGACAGTGTGAGGCGCGAATGTTCTCCCGTCTCCCGCATCGCCTCGGCGAATTCTGCGCGGTGGGGCGCGATATCCTTCCAGAGAGTGGGAGAAATCCAAACCGTCGCGGCGTCGCTCTCCACGTCGCCGTCCAATGGAAGCAAGACACCACTTTCGACGAGTCGAGGCAGAATGGATGTAGTGAGGTAAGCCCGGACTTCGTCCTGGCCCAGTCTTCCTGCTTCACGCCCGGCGTCTAGACCCTTGGCGCGGAGGGCGCGCAGATAATCGTCCCGGTAGTTCGCCGCAATGTCCCTTATTCTTGCTGCCCCGTTCGGGTCGGCAGCTCTTATGATGGCATGCAGCGCCAATCCATCGAGACGATCTGTTTGCGACGAGCTGTCCAGGAGGGCACGGAAGCTCTCGGGAAGATTGACACCGCGGCTCACTTTCGCGCTCCCGGCGGCTTGACGGGCGCCGGAGCCCTGGCCTTGGCCGGGGCTGGCGTCGCCGGAGCTGGCATGGTCGATTTTGCCGCGGCAGGCTGGGTTGCCGGCTCGATCATGACTCCAGTGGCCTGATCAGTGACGGTCACGGTCGCGACTTTCCGATCTTCGAAATCGATCTCGATTATCCTGCCTCGCACGTAGTTGACGGTTGGCTCATTTGCCGGCCCCTTCGAGTTTTTCATCTGGTAGAATGATCTCGCGTTGCCGAGCCCGACGATTTGACGGACCCGTGGCCGACTCGTTGTGTCGGTCGGGGGGATCGAATCGAATTGGGCAATGATCGTGTCCCCGCTCATCCAGTCCCTCTGGGTGGACACAACCCCCGAATCCGGATTGCTTTCGGCGTAGGCCTTACGCAATGCCCGGACCTCGCGGACGCGCTGGGCGGGCATAATGGCGTCAATCGAGTCGGCGACTATCTCCCGATCGGGCGAGACGGCGTGTGCCCGAGTCTTTCCCCAGGCGATCGCCCTCTGTAACTGATTATTGGCGACCCGCAAGTCGATACTGTCCGCGACCAGCTCGAGATCCTGGCTGAGTGCGTGGCCGTTCGGGGTCGCGACGACTCGCTCGAGCTGCCGATTGTTCGAGTACGCATCGATGACGCCGCCGGTGAGCGTGAAGGCGTGCGTCCCTACGCCCTTGACCGAAGGCTCCCGCATCAGCCTGGCGAAGTCCTTGCCACTGTCCAGAAACGCAGAATCACCCGTCGCGAGAAGATCGGGACGAGTGATTTGAACGCGACCGGACGCGTAAACGAGGCTGTCGCCTTCCATAGCGATCTGATTCGCCACGACGTGCGCCGTGTCGGGAGGCCTGCCTCTCCCGGTCGTATCCTTTTGGACGAGGGTCACTGTGGGACGTCCGGTCGCGAACATTCGCGCCAATGGCCGCTGCGCCATACTGCGGTAATAATCCGCGTTCGGTCCCCGCAACGTGCTGCCGTTGGACATCACCGTGACGACGTCACCTTCGGCGTGGAGGTGGTCGTCGTTCTGGTAGTAGGTCATCGTTCGGGACGTGACGGTTGCGCGGGGCTCCGTATAATGGACGTTGCCAAGCAGATAGAGCTTGCCCTCTGCTTGGTAATACTCCGCGCTGTCCGCCGTGAGTGTGTTTCCCTGACCTATGCAGTGAGCAACGAGTCCACCGCTGAAAAAGGTGGTCCTGTTACCGCCGGGATCCTCTCGGATGGTGGTGGGCCCTCGCCTGTTTTGGAGATCCAGGTCGCAACTGCGCGGAAGGTCCTGGGCGCTCGCATTGGCGGCAAACGCGAGCGAAACGGCGAGACTAAAAACCAGCTTCACGACTCTCAACGCTTCGGAATCGCGGGTGGCGTCATGCTAGCGGGCGGCGTGGTGGTAGCGGGCGCCGGTTGAGTAGACACACCTCTGGCGATGCCGCTGGCTCCCTTCAGGATGCGGATGTTCTTCATATCCGGATCCGATCGAAAACCGATTCCCTCGAGCCGGCGATTGGGCTCCGTCATGACAAATGCGCTGTCGCTCGAGATCTCGTTCCTCTGCTGATTGTAGATAAGCTCCGGAGTGGTGAGGTGGCGGCCATCTTCCGACACAACCAATACGTTTTTTCGTGCTACCATGTTGTTCGTGCGGCTGTTGAAGGTGCCCCGATCGGACGTTAGTACCGCGTTCTTCGCGCCGGTGGCAGTAAAAAAGGTCGTGTGAACTCTCTCGAGCTCGATTCGAGTGTTGTCCTCAAAGAAATAGGCCGTATCCGCCTCCAGCTGCGCACGCTGCAGACCCTTGTCGGTGAGATTGAATCGCGCCTTAAACATTACCTGATCGGCGGAATCGGCGAGGGGAGAATGCGCCGCGACCGGAGGCTGCTTCTTCGAGCTACAGGCAACGGCGCCTGCGACGGCAAGCGTGCACATCAGCACGGTTCGCACTAGACAACTCCGGCGCGCATCAGGTCGTGTAGATGGATCACTCCGACGATCTTCTTGTTCGCCCCGAGCACTGGCATGGCGATGATGCCGTGCGTTTCCATCCGATAGACCACAGCGCTGCCCAACTCGTCTGACTCGGCGACCTTGGGGCTTCTGTTCATCACCTTCGTGACCGGTATGGGAAAGACATTTTCCTCGTGTTCCATCAAGCGCGAGAGGTCCCCCGTCGTAATGACGCCCGCCACCGCTCCATCACTTCCCGCGACGACGGCGATTCCGCGCCGCTCCGCGAGCTGCACTACTGCCTCGCGCATCGTGGCTGACTCGGGGAGGATGGGAAGATCGTCCGTAACCATTACATCCGACACTCTGGTGAGCAGACGTTTTCCGATCGAACCGCCGGGGTGCAGGCGCGCAAAGTCATCAGCATCGAAGCCTTTCTCCTCGAGCAACGCGATCGCGAGCGCGTCACCGAGGGCGAGAGCCACGGTGGTGCTGGTCGTCGGTGCAAGATCGTGCGGACACGCTTCCTCCTTCACCCATCCATCCAGAGTCACGTCGCTATGACGCGCCAAAGTCGATTTCGCGTTGCTTGTCAGGGCAATCGTACATACACCAAGGCGCTTCAAATGGTCGAGCAGCCCAAGGACCTCAGCCGACTCACCGCTCTTGGAAATCAGAATCACGACGTCCGATTTGCCGACGATGCCGAGATCGCCGTGAACGCTGTCCGCGGGGTGCAAAAATGTCGCTGGTGTTCCGGTAGAGGTGAGGGTTGCCGCGATCTTTCGCCCGACGAGGCCCGACTTCCCCACGCCTGAAACGATGACTCGACCTTCTGACCGGGCGATGGTCTCGACCGCGCGCGCGAAATCGTCGCCAATGCGGCGCTCTGCTTCGCCAAGCGCTTCGGTCTCCATGCGGAGCACGCGACGTCCGCGCTCGACTATGTCCTTGCGCGTCATCGGTTGATGCGCGCCCAGATGTCTATTGCGCGGTCCATCAGCGACCCCATCTCGGACAAGGGAATCATGTTGGGACCGTCGCTTGGCGCGCAGTCGGGATCAGGATGCGTTTCGAGAAAGAGACCCTGGGCGCCCGCAGCGATTGCCGACAGCGCGAGAATGGGTACGAATTCCCGCGCTCCACCGCTCGCGCCCTCTGGTCCCTGCCCCGGCTTCTGAACGCTGTGGGTTGCGTCGAATATCACCGGCGTCCCGCACGCGTCGCGGAGTCGGGTAAAGGAGCGCATGTCTACGACCAGATCCCCGTAACCGAAAAACGTTCCACGCTCGGTCACCGCTATGTCGCGCGAGCGCCCAGTCGCGTTCTCGGGGCCGCGAATTTTCTGGACCGCACCGCGCATTCCCTCGGGCTGGAGCCACTGCCCTTTCTTTACGTTGACCGGCTTGCCGGTCGCTCCCGCCGCCTCGAGAAGATCGGTTTGTCGGCAGAGAAAAGCCGGGATCTGCAACACATCCACGACGGCTGCCGCGGGCGCGCATTGATCAGGCGCGTGCACATCGGTAAGGACCGGAAGCCCAGTCGCCTTGCGGACGCGTTCCAGCGCAGCCAGACCTGCATCGAGCCCTGGTCCCCGGGCCGCGTTAAGATTGGACCGGTTCGCCTTGTCAAAACTGGCCTTGTAAATGATGCCGCCGGGAATTCTCTCAGCGATTTTTGCCAGCGCCTCGCCGACTCTCAGGTTGAGCTCGTCGCTCTCCAGGACGCAGGGGCCAGCGATGAGGAAGAGCTTATCCGCGGGAAAGAATTCCGGCACGCTATTCCGCCGTCTCTATTGATGCCCGCTTGCGGCTACCTCGCGCCGGCGACTTCGCCTGCACTGCGGCGGCGATGAAGCTCGCAAAGAGGGGATGCGGTCGGGTCGGACGTGATTGAAGCTCCGGATGAAACTGACACCCGATGTACCATGGATGGGTCTGCAGCTCTACGATTTCGACGAGCGATCCATCCGGAGACAAACCGCTCAGGTTCAATCCGTGCTCGATGAACCCATCACGGTACTTGTTGTTGACCTCGTAGCGGTGGCGATGACGCTCACTTACCTGCGGCGCGCCATAGATCGCCGCGGCCTGCGTTCCCACGCCAAGTCTGCAGGGATAAGCGCCGAGTCGCATGGTGCCACCCATATCGGTGACATGCTGCTGGCCTTCCATGAGGGAGATCACTGCGTTATCGCAATCCGGAGCAAACTCGCTAGAATGACTGTCGGAAAGCCCCATCACGTTGCGCGCAAATTCGATGATGGCGGTCTGCATTCCGAGGCAGATGCCGAAGAACGGCAATCCCGACTCGCGCGCGTAGCGAATCGCCTCGAGCATTCCTTCGACTCCACGAACTCCGAAGCCGCCCGGTACGAGCACACCGTGAAATTCGCCGAGCAGCTCGCGGGTTTTCTCTCTGTTCGTGAACAAGTCGCTTGCAAGCCAGGACACCTCCACACCGACGTCGTTGGCGATTCCGCCGTGAATTAGCGCTTCCTGGACGCTCTTGTAGCTGTCAATGAGTCCCGTGTATTTGCCAATGACAGCGATCTTCACGCGACCGTGCGGATGCAAAATCCGCTCGACCATGTTCCGCCACTTCGAGAGATCCGGGGCGCGACGGCCGAGCAGACCGAGCTTGTGCATTACACGCTCGTCGAGGCCCTGCTCGTGAAATAGCAAAGGAATCTGGTAAATCGAGGGGACGTCCCTGCTCTCGATCACGGCGCCGAACTCGACGTTGCAGAAGAGGGCGATCTTGCGTTTGACTTCCTCGGAGAGTGCGCGCTCGGTTCTGCAGATGAGGATGTCGGGCTGAATTCCGATCTCCATCAGCTCGCGCACGGAGTGCTGCGTCGGCTTCGTTTTCACCTCACCGGCTGCGGCGATGAACGGAACGAGCGTGAGATGGATAAAGATCGCGTTCTCGCGACCGATTTCGTGCCTGAATTGACGTATCGCCTCGAGGAACGGTAGTGACTCGATGTCGCCGACAGTTCCTCCGATCTCCACGATCACGACGTCGCTTTCCGGCGCGAGGCGCTTCATCGCGCCCTTGATCTCGTCTGTGACGTGCGGAATCACCTGTACGGTAGAGCCGAGGTACTCTCCGCGACGCTCCTTGGTGATGACGCTCAGGTAGATCCGTCCGGTGGTAATGTTGTTTGCCTGGGCGAGCGAGCGGTCGATGAATCGCTCATAGTGGCCGAGATCGAGGTCCGTCTCCGCGCCGTCGTCCGTCACGAACACTTCTCCGTGCTGGAAGGGCGACATCGTCCCCGGATCGACGTTCAGGTATGGATCGAACTTCATGATTGTCACGCGCATTCCGCGCTCGACCAGAAGTCGTCCGAGAGAGGCGGCCGCTATTCCCTTTCCAAGCGAAGAAACGACTCCGCCGGTCACGAAGATGTAGCGCGTCTGTTGGCTGGAACTACCGGGCATTTGTCACTGCTCCCTTCATAAAGGCGTCCCAACGCGCATTGGCGCGCTCAAGGTCTTCTTCGGTATCGATCCCACTGGCGGGTGCTTCATTCGTCACTGCGACTCCGATCGGCAAACCGGCGGCCAGCGGACGCAGCTGCTCGAGGCGCTCTATCTCCTCGAGTGGATGAGGCGGAAGCGACACCCACCTCATGAGCGCCTCTCGCGAGTATGCGTACACTCCAATATGCTGCAAGGTACGCTCGGCCAGCCTCCCAGCATCGGCGCGATCACGTAGAAACGGAATCGGGGCGCGCGAGAAGTACATCGCGCGTCCGTCGTCGGCAATTACGACTTTGACAAGACTAGGAGTGTCGAGAATCTCGGAGCTCGCATGCGAAGCAGCAGTTCCCAGGGGGAATTCCCCCGTTGCAACGAGCTGGGCTGCGCCGCGCACAGCCCCCTTTCCGATAAATGGCTCATCGCCCTGAACGTTTACGATCGTGTCGTAGCCTCTGAAGCGCTGTTGTGACGCGACCTCTGCCACGCGTTCCGTACCCGAAGTGTGGTCGGGACTGGTCATTACACAATCGGCGCCCGCCGCGCGAACCGTGCTGGCAACCGCTTCATCGTCGGTTGCGACGACGACGGTGTCAGCGACATCCATTTCTGAGATTCTTTGCCATACCCGGACGATGAGGGGGAGTCCGGAAAGGAGACGGAGTGGCTTGCGGGGGAGGCGCATAGCGCCGAGGCGCGCCGGAATGACCACTAGCGTCCTCAATCACCCACCCATTTTTGCGCGACACAAGGCAAAAGTCACGCTCAGTAATATACCCAGAGGGCACAGCCTGAGCAAACTTTTTTTCGCTCACATCGGCAGCGAAATTCCGAAGGAAAACGCCGACCGACGCGAGAAAGGCGAGCGATTTCGGGCGGGATCGATGCTGTAATCCGCGCGGAAGAAGCTCACCCCAACGCCGACGCCGAGATTCTGGATGAGGGGTGGCAGCGTCCCTTCACCGGCGTTCCCGGCCGAGTATCTAAGACCGATGAACGGAGCGCCGAGGTAGGGTAGTTGGATGCGGTCGATGGGCACGGTATAGTCGCCTTGCACATAAAGAAGGCGATCGCCCCCGAGCGCGAGCAGATTCACGGTTGCCAGCGTTCCGGAACCCCCGAGATAGGCGAAGCGCTGAGGCGGCGCAATGCTCTTGCCCGTCAGGACCGCATGACCCTTGAACGAAAACGACTGCGATCCGAAGGTCGGAAAATCCACTTTGCTGTCGAGCGTGACCTGCGTGAAGGATTGTCCCGCGAGGCGGCAGGCTGCATCGGTCGGGAATCCTGAGCAGTCAGCGGCGAGCGAAGTGCTGAGTGAGTGTTCGACGGCGACATCGAGCTTTCCCTCTACTCCGCCACGCGAGAGCGCGATGCCCGATCCGGCGAGGATCGAGTTGATTCGCCCTGTTTCAACCCGGGGGTTTGGACGCCGCATCTTGAGCACGCCTTTCCTGCCGAAGAAGCTCCAGGGAGATTTGAGCGGCGCTATCGAGCCCGTCGACCAAACGCGCTCGATGTTGCCACCAATGAACGGCGTCAACGTGAAAGCCGTTGTGGTTAGCGTGCGTGTGAAGCGCGCACTGGCGCGATCTCCGCGGAAATAGTTGCGCGAGTCGCTGCCCACGCCCAATGCTGCCGCTGAATTGGCGAGATCCGAACGAATCCATGAATCGTTGGTGAACGTCCCTCTACCGACAAATATTCTGATCTCATTGGCGTCCCCGGGCCGCGCGAAACCTTCCAGGGAAGGATCCCATTTCCCAAGGTTGGAGCGGTACGTCACGAGACCATCGAGCTGAAGTTTATCCTCGCCGAGGTCGAGCCTGGGGCCCCAAGGCAAAGCGAGGCCGTTGACGCGATCGTAGGACGGAATTCGAAGCCCGACCCCCAAGGGGAGCGAAATGGGCGACTCATCATACTCGACGTAGCCCGTGTCTGGCGCGCTGTACGTCGTGTCCTGCGCCCGTAAGGCACTAGTAAGTCCGAGGAGCGCGAAAGCGCTGAGAATTAAAGCCTTCATTGGCTTATGTTGAGAAAGTTTCGCAGAATCTCCTTTCCATTCTGCGTGAGAATCGATTCCGGGTGGAATTGCACACCCCATACCGGGTGCTCGCGATGCCTCACTGCGTGTATCTCGTCCGGGTCATCTTGGCTCCGCGCCACAACCTCGAGATCATTCGGCAGCGACTGTGATTCTATCACCAGCGAATGGTAGCGCATCACTTCCAGGGGGTTAGGAATATTTCTAAAGATTCCCTTTCCGTCGTGCGTTACTCGCGAAGTCTTGCCGTGCATCAATGTGCGCGCCCGCACCACTTTGCCGCCGTACGCCTCACCGATCGCCTGATGTCCGAGACACACTCCCAATGTCGGGATTGTCCTGCCCCATTTCTTTATGGCTCCGACCGTGATGCCAGCTTCCGAGGGCGTGCATGGACCGGGCGAGATCACCAGGCGCGTAACGCCCATGGCTCCAATATCATCGACCGTGATCTCGTCGTTGCGCTTCACGACGGGCCGCTCACCAAGCTCGCCGAGATACTGAACGAGGTTGTAGGTGAAGGAATCGTAGTTGTCGAGGACGAGTAGCATGCGTAATTCTAGCGATTAGGCTTTAGGCGCGCGGATGGAACTGCTTGTGAACGCTCCGCAGGTATTCGCGATCGATGTGCGTGTAGATTTGAGTCGTCGAAATGTCTACGTGTCCCAGCATCTCCTGCACTGCTCTCAGGTCCGCACCGCCTTCCAGGAGATGAGTCGCAAACGAATGCCTGAGAGTGTGCGGGGAAACGGGCTTCGTGATTCCCGCCTGTCGCACGTATTTTCGGAGGATTTTCCACGCTCCCATCCGTGACAGCGGCTGCCCACGGGCGTTCAAAAAGAGTATACCCTTCCCCTCGCCCTTCTCCAGCGAAGGACGAAGCTCGCGCAGATAAACGGCGGTGGCGCTTATCGCTTTTCGTCCGATGGGAACCAATCGCTCTTTGGCTCCTTTGCCGAATACGCGTACGAGATGATCCTGAAGCATCACGTCGCGGACGCTGAGCGAGATCCATTCCGAGACACGCAGGCCGGCGCCGTAGGCCAGCTCGAGCATGGCCCGGTCGCGGAATGCGAGCGGCTCATCGAGCGACGGGGCGGCGAGCAGCTTTTCGACCTCCTCCACGCCCAGCACTTCGGGAAGGGTACGCCAGCGCTTCGGTGTCTCCAGCCGCTCGCTTGGATCTCTGACGACGAGACCTTCGCCCAGCAGAAACTTGAAGTAGCTGCGCACGGCCGACACGTTTCTGCGGATCGAAGCCGGCGCGAGTCCCAGGTCCTTCAGATGATACACGTATTCGCGCAGGGCGCGGGTCCCGACTTCGCTCGCGGATGACGCACCCTTGACGGACGCGTACGTCACGAACCTCGCGATGTCGAGCTTGTAGGCCCTGCTCGTCTGGATCGACGCACCCTGCTCCAGCGCGAGGAAGTCGTCAAACCGTTCGACATAAAACGCACGGGCAATCGCGTCGTCCAGAGTCTTGCTACTCACGCTTCTTTCCTCGGCGTTTGAAGAGCCAGACCGCGACTGAAAGCAGCACTATGCCAAAGGCAATTGCGCCGGCGACCTTGCCGGAACGTACGAGATAGTGCTGCACGACGTCCCAGTTGTCACCGGCGCGGAACGCCAGGAAAGTAATGAGCGCGAACCAAATCGCGGATGCACTGGCGACCGACAGTATTACCATGGCGGCGGGGAGCTTCATGGCACCGGCGAACGGCGGGACAATTGCCCGTACGCCCGGCAGGAAGCGACTTACGAAGAGACCTCCGAACCCGTAGCGCTTGTGGAGCCGCTTGATGCGCTGTTCGGCGTCGGGTCCGGCATATTTTTCCAGACGCCGCAGGAAGGCCTTGGAGCCGAAACGCCGGCCGAGCCCATAGGTGATGCACGCACCGGAGACGTTGCCGAACCAGCCGAGGAAGAACACTGTGAAGGGCGAGCCGTGAGCCCTGTCGGCGAGGAAGGCTCCGAACGCGATAACGGCGTCTGAAGGAAACGGCGGAAAAAAGTTTTCGAACGCCGACAGCACCGCGATTGTCGCGTAGAGGGATCCGAGCGGCAGATCACCCAGCCACCCCGTTATTGACTGGAGCATTCGCTAGCGTTTCCCGATTAGCGTGGCGACGGCGATGCAGGCGAGGCCCTCTTTGCGGCCGATCCAACCCATCCCTTCGTTCGACTTCCCTTTGACGCTCACGCTTTGCGAATCGATACCGAGTGCAGTCGCCAGCCGCGCGCGGATCTCGGCGCGGTGCGGGGCGAGCCGCGGCACCTCGGCGATCACGGTAACGTCGACCTGTCCCACGGAGTAGCCGGCGCTAGAGATTCGCCTGACGGCGGCCTCGAGCATACCAATCGAATCGCGATCCTTGTTCGCTGGGTCAGTGTCAGGAAACATCTCCCCAATGTCGCCCAGTCCGGCAGCGCCGAGAATGGCGTCCGTAATGGCGTGACAGATCGCGTCGGCGTCGGAATGACCCTCGAGGCCGAATTCCGATGGTATTAAAACGCCGCCTAGTGTCAGTGGGCGGCGGGGCGCGTACCGGTGGGAGTCGTAGCCGATGCCGACGCGGGACGTATGTGTTGGCGTGGTCGGCGGCAACGAAGCACCGCGCGGCTCACGCGGCATCCGCTTGTATAGCGGGTGCCGGATCGAGGAGCGTGTAATCCTGTTTTCTGCGCGCCGGTGTGTAGCCCGCGTCCCGGATCAGGCGCTCCATCTCGTCGGTTGATGTGCGGTTGGTCGTATTCGCGGCGGAGACAACGTTCTCCTCGATCATGAGCGAGCCGAAGTCATTGCATCCGAATTGCAGCGCTATCTGTCCGATCTTCATTCCCATTGTGACCCAGCTCGACTGAAGATTGGGGACATTGTCCAGGACAACGCGCGCGAAGGCGACCGTGCGCAGATACTCGGTGGCGCCGGTTTTTGGCTGGTTCGACATCGTCGGCGTGTTCTCGGGCTGGAGCGGCCAGCATATGAATGCTGTGAATCCTCCCGTGCGCCCCTGCACTTCCTTTACTCTCTGGAGATGCTCCAGCCGCTCGGCCAGCGTCTCACCCAGACCGTACATCATTGTAACCGAGGTCTTCATCCCTTCGTTGTGCGCGAGCTCCATGATCTCGAGCCACCGGTCAGCGCCGGCTTTCTTTGGTGCGACGATGTCTCGAACGCGTTGTACGAGAATCTCGCCGCCTCCGCCCGGAATCGAATCGAGCCCCGCTTTCCGCAGCTCCCGAATCACCTCGATCGCATCCATCCTGAACAGCTTGGCGAAGAAATCGATCTCGCTCGGGCTGAATCCATGGATGTGGATGGGGTGATTGCGCTTGATGTAGCGCATCAGGTCGAGGTACCACTCGAACGGGATGTACGGATTGTGGCCGCCCTGGATCAGAATCTGAACACCGCCCAGTGCCTTGAGCTCCTCGATCTTGGCGCCTATCTGCTCGAAGGAGAGAGTGTATCCCTCGCCGTGCTTTGGCCGCCGCGCGAACGCGCAAAATCCGCAGTCAGCTACACAGATGTTGGTGTAGTTGATGTTGCGGTCGATGATGTACGTGACCGTATTCCCGGGATGCTTCTCCTGGCGCACGCGATTGGCTGCAGCTCCGAGCTCGAGAAGCGGCGCGTTCGTGTAGAAGTCGAGGAGCTCCGAGGTCTCGCTCATGCGGCGGGCAGGAATTTGAGAGTTCCGTTGGGAATGCGGCCGCGCTCGACGAGCCGCCGATAGAATTCAGTGAGCCCGGCGAGGTGCGGATACGACAGCCCGTAGTCGAGACCGGAAAGATACTCGGCGCAGACCGACCGCTCGACGCCCGTGGCCTGGTGAGCCTGATCGGCGAGCTGGATCAAATGCCGGAGGCCCCAATCGCGCGAGGCAATCAGGCCAGCGTGGGCAAGGAGCGCTTCTTTCACATTGGTAGAGCGCTGCGCCACCCAAACAGCGAACACGAAAGGTTGGCCAGTCCAATCCTTCCACGTCTGACCAAGGTCGTATACGAACGGATACCGCTCGCGGTGGTTCGTGCCGAGTACCAGCGCAGCGTCGCCTATAACCAGTCGGGCGTCGGCATCGCTCGCGTTGTCGACGACAACGTCCTTGATCTCAGCGTCCCCTGGTACAAATCGCGGACGCGCGTGCCAGACGTTCTCGAACAACAACTCCAGCAGGGCGACGCTGGTCATCGAGCTTCTGCTGACGATCACGTTTCTCGCTCCGAGCTCGCCCGCGGGACGCCTGGAAAAGAGCATCACGCTTCGAACCGGCCCGTCGCAGGAAATCGCGAGATCTGGAAGCAGGAGATAACGATCGGCGTCGCGAGCGTATTCGACGGCGGAGACGACGCTTATGTCCAGCTCACCGGCTCCCATCCTTCGATTCAGATCGGTGGGAACACCATCGACCAACTCGGCGTCGAGCCGCACCACCCCGCGGTCGATCGCGCCGTAGACCGGGTAGCAGTTGATGTAAGGAATCCGCCCGATCTTCATCACGCGGCGACCGCGCTGGGATTCCGGTCGAATACGCGAAGGATCTTGTAGAACGAGTCGCGCTCCGCGGGAGTCTTGCCTGCCGATCGTATTAGATCGAGTATCTCATCGAGACTCAGCCCCTGCGCCGTGTGCGCGCCGGCCTCGTGATAGATCTTCTCCCGCACGACCGTTCCCTCGAGATCGTTCACGCCAAACGCGAGCGAGATCTGCGACAGGAACGGCGTGACCATTATCCAATGGGTCTTTATGTGGTCGAAGTTATCGAGGAAGAGCCTGCCTACAGCCAGATTCCGAAGATCGTCGAACCCGGTGGTCGCCGTGCCCTGCCGACCCAGCTCGATCCCCAGCTCGTTGTTGTCCGGATGGTACGCGAGCGGGATATAGGCGAGGAAGCCGCCGGATTCATCCTGCAGATCGCGCAGCATCGCCAGGTGCTCGACGCGATCCTGAATGGACTCGACGTGTCCATAAAGCATCGTGCAATTCGAGCGGATCCCGAGCCGGTGCGCGGTCCGATGCACATCGATCCAGTCCTCGGCCGCGAGCTTCTTGTCGGCGATTGTCATCCGGACGCCTTTGCCGAACACTTCGGCACCGCCGCCGGGCAGAGTGTCGAGCCCGGCTTCACGCAGCGCGATCAGCACGTCCTCGATCGACATCTTGTCGATGCGGGCGATGTGCGCGATCTCCACGGCGGTAAGCGCCTTGATGTGGACGTGCGGGTACCGCGACTTGAGTCCGCGAAACATGTCGCTGTAGTACTGGAGACCGGCCTTCATGTCGAGGCCGCCGACGATGTGGAACTCCTTCGTCAGACCGCTGGCTGCCGTCTCCGCCTCGGCGTATACCTGATCGAGGGTATAGTGATAGGCACCTTCTTCCTTCGGCAGCCGCGCAAAAGAGCAGAAAATGCAGGTCCTACGCAGATAGCAGACGTTGGTCGGATTGATGTGCTGGTTCGCTGCGAATGTCACAACGTCGCCGTGCTTGCGTCGATTGGCGTAGTCCGCAAGCATCCCGACTCCGAGGAGATCGGGCGATGTGAAGAGAAGCTCCGCGTCGGCGTGTGAGAGGCGCTTGTGCGAAGCCACCTTCTCTCCCACGGCCTTGAGCGCGCGATCGGTGATCTTCGCGAGGTCGAGCGAGATCTCCGGAGGGGGGGTCATTCGTTCAGCGCTCGTAACGTTTGATGGCCAGCGTGGTGTTATGTCCACCGAAGCCAAAACTATTGCTGAGAACGGCGTTGACGTCGCGCTCGACGGAGGTGTTGGGTGTGTAGTTGAGGTCGAGCTCGGGCTCGGGATTGTGGTAGTTGATCGTTGGCGGAATGATGCCTGTTCCCACGACCATCGTACTCACGACGGCTTCCACGGCGCCGGCAGCGCCCAGCATGTGGCCGGTTGCCGACTTCGTGGAGCTGACGTTGACATTCTTCGCGTGCTCGCCGAAGACCGCCTTGATCGCGCGCGTCTCGTTGAAGTCGTTGGCAGGCGTCGATGTGCCGTGAGCGTTTATGTACTGGATGTCCTTGGGCTCCAGTCCAGCGTCCTTCAACGCTCGCTTCATGGCGCGCTGCGCACCTTCACCGTCCGGCGCCGGCGCGGTCAAGTGGTAGGCATCACCCGTAGCGCCATAGCCCACTATCTCGGCGTAAATCTTCGTGCCCCGCTTGAGCGCGTGCTCCAGCTCTTCGAGAATGAGAATGCCAGCGCCTTCTCCCATCACGAAACCATCGCGGGTCGCGTCGAAAGGACGGGAGGCCGTCTCGGGGCTGTCGTTGCGCTCTGACAGCGCTTTCATATTGGCGAATCCGCCGATCGCCATCGGCGTGACGGTGGCTTCCGCGCCGCCCGTGATCATGATGTCCGCGTCGCCGTACTGAATGGTCCGATATGCATCACCTATTGCGTGAGCACTAGTCGCGCAAGCTGAGACGGTGGCGTAGTTTGGACCTTTGGCGTTGAACATCATCGAGACGATACCGGCGGCGATATCGGCGATGAACATCGGGATGAAAAAGGGAGAGATTTTCCCGACTCCGCGCTCGCGATAGACGTCGTGCTGCTCTTCGAAGCTCTTGAGGCCACCGATACCGCTGCCGATGATGACCCCGATGCGATCCGGGTCCATGCCGTTCCGTTCAACAAGACCGGCGTTGGTCATCGCTTGACGCGAGGCGGCGACCGCGTACTGGGTATACTGATCCGCCCGCTTCGCTTCCTTCCGCTCCATATAGTCGAGCGGATTGAACCCTTTCACCTCCGCCGCAAACCTCACTGGAAACTTCGATGCATCGAACTTGGTGATCGGCGCGGTCCCCGACTTCCCCGCTATCAGGGATTGCCAGGTCGTCGCCACATCGTTCCCGACGGGGGTGATCACCCCCATGCCGGTGACGACGACTCTTCGCTTCATTACGCTCCGACCTTCTGGTTCAGATAGCCGAGCGCATCGCCGACCGTGCGCAGCTTCTCGGCGTCTTCGTCAGGGATGTCGATGTTGAATTCCTTCTCGAACTCCATCACGAGCTCGACGATGTCCAGGCTGTCGGCGCCGAGATCCTCGATGAAGCTCGCCTCGTTGGTCAGCTTTTCACGCTCGACACCGAGCTCCTTCTCGATGATGTCTTTGACCTTGTTGGAATTGTCGGCCATTTGATGGATTTCCTCGGGTTTATGTGGTGTCCGTGTAATATAGCTAACCGAATATCTGATACAAAGTTACATCACCATTCCGCCGTCCACGACAAACACCTGCCCCGTGATGTACGAGGCGAGGTCCGACGCGAGGAATGCCACGGCGCCCGCGACGTCATTCACCGTGCCGAGCCGTTCGAGTGCAATCTGTTTGCCGAGGGCCTCGCGCGCCTCCGGCGTCATCGCGGAGGTCATCTCCGTTTCTATGAAGCCCGGGGCGACGGCATTGACCAAAATGTTGCGCGAGCCGAGCTCCTTCGCGACTGACTTTGTCAGCGCAATGAGACCAGCTTTGCTGGCCGCATAGTTGGCCTGGCCCTTGTTTCCGATGATGCCGATGATGCTCGCGACGTTGATGATGCGCCCGCTCCGACGCTTCATCATTCCCCGTGATGCGGCCCGTATCGTCGCGAAGGCGCCACGGAGATTGGCGTTGAGCACCGCATCCCAATCTTCGTCCTTGAGCCGCATCACCAGATTGTCGCGGGTGATGCCGGCGTTGTTGACGAGGATGTCGATCGAGCCGAATGCCGCTTCCACGTCGGCGACGAGCTTGGAAACCGCGGCGGTGTCGCTGACATCCGCGGCAAACCCCTTCGCATTGTTTCCGATGGCAGCCGCCGCCTCTTCCGCCCGTTGAAGGTCGCGTCCGACGACCGCCACGCGCGCACCGCACCCAGCCAGCGTTTCCGCGATGGCTCGGCCGATTCCTCGCGTGCTGCCGGTGACCAGCGCGTTCTTGCCCCCGAGATCGATCTGCATCAAGCCACCATCTGGAGAAGTTTTTCGGTTTCCGCCGTGGTACTGCAGGCAAAGGTTCGAGCGCCCTTGACGAGGCGGCCCATCAAGCCGCTTAGAACGTTTCCAGGACCCATCTCGACGTATAGCGCGTCAGGAAAACGTGCGGCAATATTCCGGATCTCAGCTGACCACCGCACTGGTGAGGTGAGCTGTTTGAGCAGGAGGTCCTTTGCGTCGGCCGCAGTCGTCGAAGCTTCCGCTGTCACGTTCGAGAAGACAGGGAAAATCGGATCCGTGAATGCGGAGGTTGCAATTGCGTTGGTCAGTCCGACTACTGCCGGCTCCATGAGTGGCGAGTGGAATGCGCCACTCACCGGCAGCTTGATCGCTCGTTTGGCCCCTGCCTCTTTTGCTAGCTCCATTGCGCGCTCGACTCCCGCTATCTCACCGGAGATGACGGTCTGCTCGTCGGTGTTGAAGTTCGCCGCCACTACCAGTCCGGCTTCCTTACTCGCGCGCTCACACAGCTCGGCGATCGGAGTCGTGGTGGCGCCGAGTATGGCGGCCATCGTGCCCGGGCGGGCCGTTCCCGTCTCGAACATCAGCTCGCCACGTCGTCGTACGAGTCGCGCAGTTCCGCCGAGACCGATTGAATCAGCGGCGTGATACGCCGTGAACTCTCCCAAAGAGTGTCCGGCTGCGGCCCGCACATGCGGGCGAAGGACTTCTTTCGTGACGGCCCAGACCGCTGCCCCATGCGCGAACAAAGCGGGCTGCGCGTTTCGAGTGGCAGTGAGCTCGTCAGCGGGTCCTTCGAAACAGAGGCGACTGAGCTCGGCGCCAAGCGCGGCGTCGACTTCTCCGAAAACGCCGCGCGCCAGCGGAAATGCTTCCGCCAGATCCTTTCCCATCCCCGGCTTTTGCGAGCCCTGGCCTGGGAAAAGGAGTACGATGTCCACCGCTAGAAGCGGATGACCATCGACGCCCAGGTGAATCCGGCGCCAAATGCGACCATCATCACGGTTGATCCATCCTTGATCCGACCGGACTCGATCGCTTCGTTCAGCGCGATCGGAATGGATGCCGACGAAGTGTTTCCATAGCGGTCTACGTTCACGTAGACCTTTTCCATCGGGATTCCGGAATGCTTTGCGGTCGCTTCGATGATCCGGACATTCGCCTGATGGGGGATGAGGAGATCGATGTCGGAGCCCGTGAGGCGGGCACCGTCGAGCGCGCGGTCGGCGGCATCCGCCATCGATCGCACAGCATGCTTGAAGACCTCGCGACCCGCCATTCGCACCAGGTGGGAGCGCTTCTCCAGAACCTCGGCCGACATGGGCGTAGTGGCGCCGCCGTCGGGACGGTAAAGAAGATCAGCGAGCTTCCCGTCGCTGCGCATGTAGGCGGAGAGAATCCCTTTTCCGTGCTTGCTGCGCTTGAGCACCGCGGCTCCGGCACCGTCGCCAAAAAGCACACAGGTGGACCTGTCCTTCCAATCCACGATCGCACTCATCTTTTCCGCGCCGATCACGAGGGCTGTCTCGGCGGTGCCCGACATGATGAGACCTTCAGCTACGGTCATCCCGTACAGCCAGCCCGCGCATGCGGCACCGATGTCGAAGGCGGCGGCTCGTGTGGCTCCGAGCTCGGCCTGGATGTCGACTGCTGTCGCAGGAAGGAGCCGGTCTGGAGTTGCGGTGCTCAGCACAATGACATCGATCTCGCCAGGATGCACGCCGGCGACCTCCATGGCCTTCCGTCCGGCCTCGGCCGCCATCGAGCAAGTTGTCTCGCCGTTCTTCGCGATGTGGCGCTCGGAGATTCCGCTTCTTTCCATGATCCACTCGTGAGACGTCTCGATGCCGATGGCAGCGAAGTCGTGATTCGTCATCACGTGCGCCGGGAGGCCGCGTCCCGTACCAGCGATTGCAGCGATTGGTCGCTTCATGCCATCTCCGCGGCGGCGTTGATGGCTGGTGCGGCGGCCTCGAGCCGTTCACCTATCTGGTCGTTCATCCCCGTCTCGACGGCGCGCACCGCGACCTTGATCGCGTTCTTGATCGCGCGTGGAGAGGAGTTGCCATGACAAATAATGCTGATGCCTCGCACTCCAAGCAGCGGCGCGCCGCCGTATTCGCTGGAATCGAACCCCTTGAGCGCGGTCCGCACGTGCTCGGGGTTGATGCCCGGGTGCTCACTCAGAAGGCGCACGATCATGGGAGCCACGGCCTCGTAGAACTTGAGCACGATGTTACCCACGAACCCGTCGCAGATGACGACATCGAACGGGCCGCGGTCGCTCGCACCCGCCGGAAGATCGCGGCCTTCGAGATTGCCGTGGAAGTTGAAGCCTGCCTTCTGGAAAAGAGCATTCGCCTCCTTGACCACCGCGTTTCCTTTCTCCGGCTCTTCGCCAATGGACAAGAGTCCAATGGAGGGATTGGCACGACCATAAATGCACTGCGCGTAAACCGCGCCAAGCCACGCGAACTGCAGCAGCTCTCTGGTGGAGCAGTCTACGTTGGCTCCCGAATCGAGAACGATGACGGGATTGCGAGCCGTTGGGAAGACCGTCGCGATGGCTGGTCTGGTGAGACCCGGTTGCAGCTTGAGGAGCATTGCCGACGTCGCCATCTGCGCCCCGGTGTTTCCGGCGGAGACGAACGCGTCGGAAGTCTCCTCGACCTGCATCCTGATCCCGACCACCATGGAGCTGTTCGGTTTTTTTCGGAGTCCCGCGGTCGGCTTCTCCGACATCTCTATGACATCCGGAGCCTCGACGATCTGAACACGCTTCCTGACACGCGAGGCCGACGAAAACTCCCCCGACAGAAGATTCGCGAGCTGCGACTCTATGACGGCGGTCTGGCCGACGAGCTGCACGACGTGAGGTTCGTCGAGCTCCTGCAAGGCGAGTAAGGCCCCAGCGATTGGCGCTTTGGGCGCGAAATCTCCCCCCATCGCGTCCAACGCTATTCGCGCCAAACTACGCTTCCTTCGGCTCTACTCGCTGCTCGCCCGCGTAGTACCCGCACTCTTCGCAGACATGATGCGGACGCTTCATTGCCTGGCAACGCGGACACTTTTGAATGACGATCGCAGGCGCGGTCTTGTGGGTGTTGCGCGCGCGCTTCTTTCTCTTGGAGGTGCGTCGCTTCGGGACAGCCATTGTTTCTATTCCTTAAGGTTGTTGACGAGCTAGTGTGCGTCGCCCTGATGCTTGAGCAATGCGCCCCAGCGCGAGTCGGTCGTGGTTGGCGTGCAGTTGCAAGTGCTTTCGTTGAGGTTCGTGCCGCAGGTGGCGCACAGTCCCTTGCAGTCTTCGCTGCACTGGGCGTATGCCGGAGCGGTGAGGAGCCAGGTTTCTCTCACCGAAGGACGGAGATCCAGATTCCGTTCGTTCGGATCGTACACAAACACGTCGGGGTCATCCGCCTCATCCGCACCAGTCTCCGCGAGAAGGAAGTGTACCTCTTCGTCGACATCTACGTCGACCTCCTCGAGACAAAGACGGCAAGGCAGCGTTAGCCCACCCTGAATTCTACCGCTGAAGTAGAACCTTCCTTCACCGGCCGACGACAGACGCCCTAGAACCCGGATTGGCTTTGTCGGACGGACATCAGCTTCTTCCCAGATCGGGTCGTCGGGACTAATCGCGCCATCCACATGGACGGCTTTGGTTTCCAGCGAACGCAAGTCGAAGGACAACATAAGCCCTTTAAGCTAGCGGGTTTATGACCTCCATTCCAGTCCTGAGCGGTGGGTTTTTCTTTTCGCCGCGAGCCTAGACCAGGTCGCACTCCGGGAAGAAAAACTTTGCCTCACGCTCAGCGTTCTCATCGGAATCGGAGGCGTGAATCGCGTTCCTTTCTTTGGATTCGGCGTACAGCTTCCGGACAGTCCCCGCGTCCGCCTCCGCTGGATCAGTCGCCCCTATGGCCTTTCTCAACGCGGCGACTGCGTCAGCGCGCTCGAGCACCATCGGCATGCACTTGCCCGACGTCATGAAGCGCGTGAGAGGCGCGAAAAAAGGACGCTCTTTGTGGACGGCGTAAAAGGCGGCCGCCTGAGCTTCGGTCAATCGCATGACCCGGGTGGCGATGATCTCGAATCCAGCCTTCTCGAGAAGTGCGATGATCTGACCGCTCTTTCCGGAGTTGAAAGCGTCGGGCTTGATGATGGTAAGGGTTCTGTTGCCTGCCATTTATCGTTCGGTCCTAGCGCATAGCGCGTTTGAGTAAATCGACGACGTCGATGGGACGCTTGGCGACGGCCACGCCGTTCTCCTCGAATGCGTGCATTTTCTCAGCTGCCGTTCCCGCCGAGCCCGAGATGATTGCGCCCGCGTGCCCCATACGTCTGCCGGGTGGCGCCGTTTGACCGGCGATGAAGCCCACGACGGGCTTTTTCATCTTCTCGCGAACGAACCGAGCCGCTTCCTGCTCGTCGGTCCCGCCTATCTCGCCAATCATCACTACGGCTTCGGTGGTGGGATCCTTCTCGAAGGCGTCGAGGCAGTCGATGAAGTTGGTGCCGTTGATGGGGTCGCCTCCGATTCCCACACAAGTCGTCTGGCCGATTTTGGCGCGAGTCATCTGATAGACGACCTCGTACGTGAGCGTTCCGGAGCGGCTCACCAGACCGACAGGTCCGGGAGTGCAGATGCGGCCGGGAATGATTCCAACCTTGGATTGTCCTGGAGAGATGAGGCCCGGACAATTCGGGCCGAGCAATCGCGCCCCTTTTTCCCTGACGAATGGGTTGACGCGCGTCATGTCGAGCACGGGGACGCCTTCGGTGATGCAAACGATGAACGGTATGCCGGCATCCGCGGCTTCCATCATCGCGTCCGCCGCAAACATCGGCGGAACGTAGATCACCGTCGCGCTTGCCTGAGTGGCCTTCACCGCCTGGGCGACCGTATTGAATATCGGAACCTTGTCCTCGAACTTTTGCCCGCCCTTGCCCGGAGTCACGCCACCGACGACCTGGGTGCCGTATTCGATCATCTGCTTCGTATGAAACGACCCGTCCCGCCCGGTGATTCCCTGAACGATGAGCCGCGTGCTCTTGTCGATGAAAACGCTCACGCTGCTTTTCCTCCAGTCGCGAGAGCAACCGCTTTCTTCACGGCTTCATCCATGTCGGTCATTGCCGAGAGGCCGTTCTCCTTCAGAATCTTCACGGCGATTTCTTCGTTCGTGCCGGTGAGCCTGATCACGAGGGGAACCTTGAGCGGGTTCTGTTTGATCGCCGTCACGATTCCATTCGCGACATCGTCGGTACGAGTGATGCCGCCGAAGATGTTGAAGAGAATCGCCTTCACATTCGGATCCCTGGTGATGATCCTGAGCGCGGCGACGACCTTCTCCGGATTCGACGAGCCGCCGATGTCGAGGAAGTTCGCAGGCTCGCCTCCGTAGTATTTCACCAGGTCCATCGTGGCCATGGCGAGGCCGGCTCCGTTCACCACGCACCCGACATTTCCATCGAGCTTGATGAAGGTCAGATTCGCCTTGCGCGCCTCGACCTCGCTCGGATCCTCCGCCGACTCGTCCCGGAGGGCGGCAATGTCGGGTCGGCGATCCAGCTCGTTGTCGTCGATAACCATTTTGGCGTCCAGCGCCACGACGTCACCGGTTGGCGTCGTCACCAGTGGATTGATCTCTGCCAGAGATCCGCCGTTTTCGGAGAATGCCTTGTAGAGCTGCTGAAGGATCTTCGCTGTTGCGCGGACCTGTTTCATGTCCGAATAAAGGAAGAACGCGAGCTGCATCGCTTCGTAGGCCTGAAGTCCGTAACGCGGATCTACAGGACGGCGAAGGATTTTGTCGGGCGTCTTGGCGGCGACTTCCTCGATGTCAATTCCTCCCGCAGGGCTCGCCATGAACACGGGCCGCTTGGAGGCACGATCGACGATGATGCCGACGTACGCTTCGCTCGCGATGTCGGCCGCCGGCGTGACGAGAACTTTTTTTACCGGAAGGCCCTTGATCGTCAGCTTGAGGATCTGCGCCGCGATGCTCTTCGCATCCTCAGGCGTTCGGGCCAGCTTTACTCCGCCGGCCTTTCCGCGTCCGCCAGTGTGAACTTGCGCTTTTATCACGACCGTCGTCCCCAACTTGCGCGCGATCGCTTCCGCTTCTTCCGGGGTGATGGCCACGTCACCGGGAGGGATCGGTATGCCGTACTTCCGAAAGATATCTTTTGCCTGATACTCGTGGATGTTCACTCTTGCTCCGGACGCGTCCGCACACGCGTCTTGTTATTCGATGTGTTATCTAGGGGATGATCTCAGTACCGCCATTGCCCTGCACAGCCGCCCTGCCCTTGCTCAACTCCGTAATAATGGCACGACCATTAGTTCGACGCACGTAGTCGGCAGCGGCCGCAATCTTGGGCGCCATGCTTCCTTCGCCGAATGCGCCTTCACGTGCAAGGCGATTTGCTTCGCTCACGCTCATCGAGCTGATTACACGCTGCTGATCTGTTCCCCAACCCGTATAGACGGCATCTACATCGGTGAGAATCATGAACAGCTCCGCGCCGAGCTCTCTCGCAAGAACCGCCGCAGCGAGATCCTTGTCGACGACCGCGTCGACGCCCTCGAGGCCGAGCAAGGGATCGCGGTAAACCGGAATGCCACCACCGCCGCACGCGATGACCACGGTGTCACGGTCGACGAGACTCCGGATCGTCGATAGCTCGTGGATCGCCAAGGGCATCGGACTTCCGACTACGCGTCTGAGCCGGCCTTTCCCATCCTTCTTCACCGGATGACCCTCGGCGCGCAGCTCGCGCGCGCGCGCGACCGAGAGTCCATGGCCGATGAACTTCTTCGGATCCTGGAGCGCCGGATCGTCCGATGCCACTTCGACCTGGGTGAGGACCGTGACGACGTTGCGGTTACTGCCCGCCTTTCGCAGCGCATTCTCCAGAGACTGCTGCAGCATGTATCCAATCCAGCCGGCAGTCCCGGCGACGAGAACACCGAGTGGAAGCGGAGCAACCTCGCTCCTCGCTTTCTCGTTGCGAACCAGCTCGTCACCAACCTGCGGCCCGTTGCCGTGAACGACCACGACGCGCCACCCGTCCAGCGCGAGATCGACAATCGGGCCGAGGCTCGCGCGAGTATGACGAAACTGGTCGGCAATTGTCGAGTGCTCTCCCGGAGGAGAGAGTGCGTTGCCGCCGACGGCTATCACTGCGGTGCGGTGCCTTTCGGTCATTTGTGCGGGGCGATCAATGCTCCCAGGGAGTCGTAGGCGATTCCAAACGCCTTGAGGTCCGCGGCGGCGAGCGCAGCGCGCATCCGATTGTATAAACGGGTCACCGCGGCACGGAATGTCGAATCGGTTGTCAAACCCGGCTCAGCCGAGACTGGCTCCCATGGAGTGGTCGTGAGCTCGCGCGCAATCCCAGGCGCGCGGTAATCAGCGGAGTTGGGAAACGCGGTCATCCAGGCTTGTGAAATTGGATCTGGCGTCGGATCGGCCGCGATCATTACTCGAGCCGTGCGGGCGTTGACGAGAGCTGTAGCGGCATGCCCGAAGTAACTGCGCTCTTCCCCCGCGAGTACAAAATGCTGGCTGAGGGGATAATTGGACGACGCCGAATAGAGCTCGAGCTTCCAGTAAAGGGTGTCGGCGTGAAACATTGGCTCTACCATGCTGCCCTGCGTGAAGATGGGTGCCACCTTCCTGACCCTGTTCCGCACGTCGCGTATGGTAATCAGTCGCGCACGACGAGGAACAGAATCCGAGAGAAGGTCGAACGATTGATACGCCCAGACGTATCCCAGGCGCGATAAGCCGTCGCCGAGGCGCGGACCCGCGACATCCAGTCGCGGGTCCGAAACGACCACAAGCCCTCGCGCACCCGGATAGACGAGAGAGTCCTGCCGGAGGACCTGTTGTCCCGTCGCGCTGCTGCTGACGCTGTCGAGCGCGGCCGACACCGCAGATTTGCGGAGTGCTTCATAGGATGAAGTGTTCAGCGCGTACGCGCGGCGAGTGAAGTCTGCCCTGGTTGCGACATAGGAACGCTCGCGCGCTATCTGTACCGTCTTCGGAGTGGAGCGCCGGACGATGAGCGGCACGACCTCCTGAACCGTGACCGAGAGAACAACGATCACCGTCACGGCTACGAAGCTCGTACGCAGCTGTCCCGTCCATCCGCTCAAGAGAACCGTGATGGCAGCCGCCGCTGTGGCGATCGACAGTAGCAGCAGACCGGGGAGAAGCCACTGGTGATCGACGTACGAGAAGACCCCCGCCTCCCCGCTTCCCCTGATCAGTAGATTGTACGACTCGAGCCGATAGCTCCACATGGTGATCAGCAGCAGGAGCGCGGCCAGGACACTCAGGTGCCGGCGTACGTGAGCGCTCATCCGCAGACCGGCCCGCTCCCATCGAAGTCCGGGTGTGAGCGAATATAGAATCACGACCAGCAACGATACTGATACGACTAGCAGCGTAGCCCACGAATAGAGTGCTTTCTCGAATGGCAGCCACGTGGTGTAGAAGGCCAGATCGTGCTGGAAGTAGGGATCGGCTTCCCGGAAGGTGACGTGAAGACGTGCGAGGGCGAGCAAATTCAAATTCGGAAGCGCGGGTGTGAGGGCCGCCGCGATCGCGATCGAGAGTACGAACGCGAACCGATCGAGATACTTTCGCGGGACAGCCTCGCCGAACTCGACGTTTGCGAGCCGCTTCGGGAGCGTCAGGGAGCCGATGCTCCGGCCGAGTGCCGAGAGATTCACGAAGGAGAGCAGAACAGCTACAACCCAGCCAATACCGTAAATGAGCAGCATGTCGCCGGCGCGCTCGCTCCAGAGCGGGCCAGCTCCCATCGCGCCGTACCAGGTGTAATCAGCGTAGAGCGCGGAGAGCGCCCGACCGCCAACGAGTAGTACAGCCGCCATGACGACGCCGATGAGGAGTCGCCGGCGGGGCATCACATCAAACCTGAACGCCCTTCGCGCGGAGCCAGCCCTGCATCTCCGACTGAATTTTATCGAGCTGCTCCTTTGTGCGTGCCTCGAAGCGCATTACCAGCACTGGCTGGGTGTTGGAAGCGCGGATCAGTCCCCAGCCCTCACCAAAGAGCACGCGAACTCCATCGACGGTGATGACCTTGTACCTGGCGCCGAAGTATTGCTTCGCCTCCTCGACGATTCCGAATTTCGTGTCATCCGGACAATCGATTCGTATCTCGGGCGTCGACACGAACCGTGGCACATCCGCCAGAAGCTCGCGGACGCTCTTGCCCGAATCGGCGATGATGCGGAGGAGCCTGGCCGCCCCATAAAGGGCGTCATCGAATCCGTAGAAGCCTTCCGAGAAAAACATGTGCCCGGACATCTCGCCGCCCACCGGAGCATGGGTCTCGTGCATCTTCTCCTCGATCAGCGAGTGGCCAGTCTTCCACATCACTGGGATGCCGCCCGCTTTTTCCACCGCTTCGGGTAGCGCCTGCGAGGCTTTTACATCGAACACGATCGCCTGCCCCTTGCCCGTTCGGGCCAGGACATCGCGTGCGTAGACGATCAGGAGATAATCTCCCCAAATGATTTCGCCCTGGTCGTCGATGACTCCGATTCTGTCGGCATCGCCGTCGAACGCGATTCCCACGTCCGCCCGATCCTTTTTCACCGCGGCGATCAGAGCTTCGACGTTCTTGGCCACCGTCGGATCCGGGTGATGATTCGGAAAGGTTCCGTCGCTCTCGCAGAACAGGCAGCGTGGCTTGATGCCAAGCTTGGGGAAAAGCTTTGGCGCCACCAGCGCACCCACTCCGTTGCCGCAATCGAGAATCACCTTGACGTCGCGCGAGAGCTTGCCAATGCGACCGGTGATATCGTCGATGTATCGATCGATCACTTGCTCTTGTCGGAGCGTGCCCTTCCCTTTTGGAAATTTCGCCGCGACGGCAAGCTCGTATAGGTGCTGGATATCGGCGCCAAAAATCGACGTGGTGCCGAGCCCCAGCTTGAAGCCGTTATACTCGGGAGGATTGTGGGAGCCCGTGATCTGGATTCCGCCAACGACGTCGAGATTGTGTTGCGACCAGTACGCGAGAGGAGTTGGTACGATCCCGATATCGACGACATCAACGCCGCTCGCCAATAGACCGGCAACAAGAGCCGCGTGGAGCTTTTGTCCCGACGGCCGGTTGTCGCGACCCACCGCCAGTGTTCCCTTTACTCCCCTCTCAGCCAGGAACGCGGCGTAAGCGCCAGCGACCGCTGTCGCCACTTCTTCGGTGAGATCCTTGCCCGCGACTCCCCTGATGTCGTACTCACGAAAAATCGTGCGCGAGAGTGCCATCGGATCTAGCGTCCGTTCGGCAAGGGATCCGGACGCAGCGCGATTACCTCGTTCTTTGCTGCGCTCGTGCTGCGCGGCAAGGCAGGTGGCGCCCCGCTCGAAGGCATGTCCGTGATGAAGGTTGGCGTGCTACGCCGGGTGAACGAGACAATCGCGTCGGGGAACAAGCCAAAAATGAGAATCACGGCGGCTGAGCCCCACACCACTGTTCGTGTCCACCCACCGGTCGGCTCGGGCAGCGAAGCAGCGTTGTCCCTGGGCTTCATGAACATCACCATCACGACGTACAGATAGTATCCGGCGCTGACGACGCTGGTGAGCACCAGCAGTACCGCCAACTTTGTCTGCGGAAACGGGGCCTGGAGAGCCGCCTGGAGAACGTACCATTTGGCGAAGAATCCAATGCCACCGAAAATCGGAAAGCCAAGCAGAGCCAGCATGAACACGGCCATGGCACCGGCGAGACCGGGACGCACGGTCCATAGGCCGGCGTACTCCTCCACACCCATGCGATCTTCGCCTCGCGTGCCCAACGCGACGATCACGGCGAACGCTCCGAGCGTCGCCATGGTGTATGCGAAGAGATAGAACATGAATGCGGAGCTCCCGAGCCTGGTTCCCACCGCCAGCGCGACGAGGATGTAACCGGCGTGTGCTATGCTCGAGTATGCGAGGAGGCGCTTGATGTTTCTCTGAGCGAGCGCGACGAGATTGCCGACGACCATCGTCACCGCGGCCAGCCACCAAACCGGCAGATGCCACGTCGTGAGAAGCGAGGGGAACGCCTCGAGCCACAGCCTGAAGAAAGCCGCAAAAGCAGCGGCCTTGACCGCGGCCGCCATGTAAGCGGTGATTGGCGTCGGTGCTCCTTCGTATACGTCCGGCGCCCACATATGGAATGGCGCGGCAGCGACCTTGAAGCCGAAGCCGACAAGTAGGAGAGCGACTCCAACCAGCAGCAAAGCGTTGTGCTCGAGCTGGAACTTGCCGATGTTCGCCGCGATCCTGGCGAAGTTGGTCTCTCCCGTTGCGCCGTAAACGAGGGCGATTCCGTACAGGAGAAACGCGGTGGAGAAGGCGCCAAGCAGGAAGTACTTGATCGCCCCCTCGGCGGAACGCTCCCTGCGTCGATTGATTCCCACGAGAACATATATCGCGATCGACATGAGCTCGATGCCGAGGAACACGATGATCAGATCGCGCGCGGCCGCAAGAATCATCATTCCGGATGTCGCGAGCAGAAGGAGCACGTGCGACTCGCCTGGCGTAATTCCTTCGCGCCTGTTGTAGTCCAGCGACATCGCGATCGTGCCGACCGTAGCGATGAGGAAGATTTCGTCGGCGGCCCAGCGGAAATTGTCCACGGCGATCGGCCCGACGGTTGCCGTGTAGCCTTCGCGCGCGTAGTAGCCGACCAGAACCATGGTGAAAATGCACAACGCCATGCTCAGTATTCCGACGCTCCGCTGATGCTCGTCGCTCTCGGGGCGCCAGCCTGACCAGAGCAGGAGCAGCATCGCCCCGCCCATCAGGAAAATTTCCGGGCCGAGGGCACCGGACAGCTGCGCGGGCAGGCTCAGGTCGAAGCTCATTAGCGCGTGGCCTCGCTCACCTGAGGCAGATCCGAATGGCCTTCGACACGATTGATGAGCAGCTGGGATGAAGCTTCCATTCGGCGAAGGACAGGAGCCGGATAGACGCCGAGCCAAATGATCACTGCCACGAGCGGAGCGAGGAGGGCGAGCTCACGTTTGTTCAAGTCGGGTATGTGCGTGTTCTCAGGCTTGTCCAGCGGATTGAAAAGTATTCTCTGAAGCGCCCACAGGAGATACGCGGCGGCGAAGATCACTCCCGTCGCCGAGATCACCGCGAGAACAGGATAGGTCTTGAACGATCCTATCAGCACGAGGAACTCGCCTACGAATCCATTCGTGCCGGGAAGACCGATGCTGCTCAGCGACACGAATGTCAGAATTGCCGCGAAGAGCGGGACCACCCGCGCGATTCCGCCGTACGCGTCGATCGAGCGCGTATGTCTCCGCTCGTAGATCATGCCGACGAGGAGGAATAGCGCTCCCGTCGAGATGCCGTGGTTGATCATGACCATCAGCGCACCCTGCACGCTCTGCAGAGTGAGAGCGAAGATCCCCAGCATCACGAAACCGAGATGGCTGATGGACGAGTAGGCGACGAGCTTCTTGAAGTCGGGCTGGACCATCGCCACGAGGGCGCCGTAGATAATCCCGATCACCGCGAGCACCAGGATGATCATTCGGATCGTCGGATTCATCGCCGCTCCAGGAAAAAGCGGGAGGGCGAACCGAAGAAATCCGAACGTGCCCATTTTCAGCATGATGCCGGCAAGAATCACCGAGCCGGCAGTCGGCGCCTCCACGTGGGCGTCGGGCAGCCACGTATGAAACGGAAACATCGGCACCTTTACCGCGAACGCGAGGAAGAACGCGGCGAAGAGCCAGAGGGCGGCTCGCTGTGGGATGTCCGACACCGTTAACAGGTGGTCGTAGCTGAAGTCCGGCGTTCCCATGGCCGTCCTCACGTGGAGGCCAAGGTAGATGATCGCGACTAGCATCAGGAGTGACGGCAGCATCGTGTAGATGAAGAACTTGAGACTGGCGTAAATGCGTCGCTCTCCGCCCCAGATGCCGATGATGAAATACATCGGGACGAGCATGACTTCCCACATCACGTAGAACAGGAACAGGTCGCGCGCGAGGAAGGCGCCGAGCATTCCCGTCGTGAGAATCAGAAGAAGTGCGTAGTAGCTGCGGACCTTGGTCCGGATGCTGGTCCAGCTCCCGAGCACCGCCAGTGGCATGATGAAGGTCGTCAGCAGCACCATCATCAACGCGATACCGTCAATTCCGAGAGTGAAGCGAACGCCCCAGGTCGGAATCCAGGCCATGTCGATCGAAGCCTGCCATCCGCTATTGGCGGGGTTGTACGACCACCAGAGTCCAAGCGACACGACGAACTCGAGGACGAAGAACCAGAACGCGAACTGCCGAACAACGGGGTTCTCGACCCCGCCACCCGCAGCCTGGTCGCGCGCGGGCAAGGCGAGGAGCACCACCGCGCCGATGAGTGGAATGAGCAGCAGCGCGGGAAGCACCCAGCTGTTGTAGCCGATCGATTCGAGAAGGCTCGCCATTCGTCAGGTCACCGCAGGGTGAAAGCGCCGAGGAGTGCCACCACTCCCACTACAAGAACCCACGCGTAGATGCCGACGTTGCCCGTCTGCAAGCGCGATCCTATCCAACCGAAACCACGCGCGACCGCCGCGCTTCCGTTGACCAGCAGGCCATCGATTATGCCATTGTCGATCAAGCGCCAGAGAAAGTTCCTCGAGATCGCATAAGTTGGCGTAACGATCGCTCTGTCCAGTCCTTCGTCGACGTAGTATTTGTTGGCGACAACTCCCTCGAAGCCTTCTTCTGGAATCGCGTCACGCTTCGGTACGAGTCGCTCCGGCTTGAGTCGCGCGATGGCGTACACGATGCCAGCCACGGCTATAACAACCGCGAGCCCCATCAACATTTCTTCGGTCGCTGCCGGAAGTCGCGAGGCGCCCGCGCTCACGCGCGCCGTCGCACCGCCGACCACAGGCTCGAGCCAGTGATCGAGCGCCCCTGCGGGCCCGATCGGGACAAGGTCCGTGATCACTTCAGGCAGATTGAGCCAGCCGCCAAATACAGTCAGAAGCCCGAGCACGACAAGCGGACCTGTCATCACCCACGGCGCTTCGTGGAGATGCTGCTCTTCTTCGGTACCCATCCGGCGCGGACCATGAAAGGTGTAAAGCATCATCCGCGTCATGTAGATAGCGGTCATTAGAGCAGAGGCGAGTCCTATGGCGTAGATCACGTAAAGAAGCGACGTGCCCGGGATTCCAAGCCAGCTCGCGGAAGCGAGCGTCGATCCGTGGGCGCGAGCGAATACGGCTCCGAGGATTTCGTCCTTGGAAAAGAAGCCGGAAAATGGCGGAACGCCCGAGATGGCCAGCGTAGCGATCCACATCAGAACGCAGGTGATCGGCAAATATCGCTTGAGACCGCCCATGTTTCGCATGTCCTGGGCGTCTTCGTGACTGTGCGTCGTGTGATAGGCGCTGTGCATCGCGTGAATGACCGAGCCGGAGCCCAGAAACAGGAGCGCCTTGAAGAAGGAGTGCGTGACGAGGTGAACCATCCCGGACACATACGCTCCGACGCCGACGCCGATGAACATGTAGCCGAGCTGCGAGATCGTCGAATACGCCAGGACCTTCTTGATGTCCCACTGCTTGAGGCCGATCGTCGCGGCAAAAATCGCCGTGACCGCACCGACTATCGCCACCGTCAGCGAGGCGACCGGCGACAGCGAAAAGAGCGCAGCGCTCCGGGCGATCAGGTAAACGCCCGCAGTCACCATCGTCGCCGCATGGATAAGGGCGGAGACCGGAGTCGGGCCGGCCATGGCATCGGGCAGCCAGATATAAAGCGGTATCTGCGCGCTTTTTCCGGTGCAGCCGAGGAACATGAACAAGCAGATGGCGGTGACTACTGCGCTGCCCGCCCCGAGCTCGGCCGCCCTAGCGTTCACTCCGATGAAGTCGAGGACGCCGATGTTCGCGAACAGCATGAACATCGCGACAAGGAATCCAAAATCTCCAATGCGGTTGACGATAAATGCCTTCTTACCCGCGTCCGCGTTCGCCTTGTCGTTGAACCAGAATCCGATCAGCAGATAGGAGCAAAGTCCGACTCCCTCCCAACCCACGAACAGCACCGGGTAATTCGCGCCCAGCAC
Source organism: Gemmatimonadaceae bacterium (assembly GCA_035544855.1). Taxonomy (GTDB): domain Bacteria; phylum Gemmatimonadota; class Gemmatimonadetes; order Gemmatimonadales; family Gemmatimonadaceae; genus UBA4720. Next base: position 42,798 of record DASZZU010000221.1, read on the forward strand.
GAGCACCAGCATGAAGAACACGAACAGGTTGAGATATGAGAAGTAGCGCGGGTACCCCGGATCGTCCTGCATGTAGCCGACGCTGAAGATGTGAATCAGCGCTCCAACTCCGGTGATGACGAGTATCATCACCATAGAGAGCTGGTCGAGCTGGAGGGCTGCGTCGATCTGCAGATCACCCACCGGCATCCAGCTGAAATAGCGCTGGATGAATGGAGCTTCCATGTGGACCCCGACCATCGCCTGCCAGATTCCGAGAGCAAGCAGGAACGACAGTATGAGCACTCCGGGACCAACAATGCTTGTCACCCCAGCCAAGCGGTGACGCTTGACCGCGTGATGGTCGTCGCCAACAGCGCCGGCCTGCTCCGCGTGTGAGATCGCCGGTGCTTCGGCAGCCCTTAGGGAATCCGGATGGTCGGGCGCGTTTGGATCATCAGGTCCCAGGTGCGCGCCGCTGAGCGAAAGGAGTCCATTGATCACGAACCCCGCCAGCGGCAAGACCGGCAGCAGCCACACCCACTCGGCGACCGTTCCCGACAGCGGGTGTGCCTGGGAGGCCGTGTCTACAATCGATTGTAGCAGCATTAGCCTCTGAGAAGGTTGATGTCCTTGAGATTTACCGTCTGTCGATGACGGAAGATCGCGATGATGATCGCCAGTCCAACCGCTGCTTCAGCAGCCGACACCGTCATGACGAACACTACGAAAACCTGCCCCGCGGCACCGTAAAAGCGTGAGAACGCCACGAAGGTCAGGTTAACGGCAGTCAGCATCAGCTCGACACACATGAAGATGATGATGGCGTTCCGGTGAATGAGAACGCCCATCACTCCAATGGTGAAAAGTGCCGCGGTGAGCGCAAGCGATTCAGCGAGCACCGGCTGCCCTCCCCCGGGCCAACACGACCGCGCCCGCAATCGCCACCAGCAGCAGCACGCTGGTGAGCTCGAACGCCAGGAGATAATCCCTGAAGAGAGGCTCGGCGATAGTTCCAATGGCATTCAGCTTCTGGAACTGTTGCTCGTTGAAGTCACGCGGCACGATCAACTGTTGCGGGAGTTTCGCGCGAGCGATGACCATGATCTCGCTGAGCAACCCAAGACCGACCAGGCCCGCGGCGAGCTTCCACCATTTTCCTCTGGCCGCAGCCAGCTCGGAAGGATGGCCCAGGTTGAGCAGCATGACTACGAAGAGGAAAACGACCATGATCGCGCCGGCGTAGAC
>DASZZU010000222.1:0-12538 GCA_035544855.1 Gemmatimonadaceae bacterium
CATTCTGCATTTAAACGGCTACAAGATCGCCAATCCGGCCGTGCTGGCGCGGTTACGCGACGAAGAGCTCGCGAGCCTCCTTACTGGTTTTGGTCACAAGCCGTATTTCGTCGCGGGCGACGATCCCGAAACGATGCATCAACTGATGGCCGCGACTCTTGATGCCGTGCTCGCCGAGATTCAAACGATTCAGCGCGAGGCACGTGAACACGGATTCTCCGAGCGCCCGCAGTGGCCGATGATCGTTCTGCGCTCGCCGAAGGGGTGGACCGGGCCAAAGGTCGTGGACGGTTTACCGGTTGAGAACTCGTTCCGCTCACATCAGGTCCCGTTGGCAGAGCTGGCGAGCAAGCCCCTACACTTGAAGATGTTGGAAGAGTGGATGCGGAGCTACAGGCCCGAAGAACTCTTCGATGAGAGCGGACGGCTGCTGCCGGAACTAGCGGAACTGGCGCCGCAGGGCGAACGCCGGATGGGGGCTAACCCTCATGCCAACGGCGGGCTGCTGCTTAGGGATTTGAAGCTGCCGGATTTCCGCGACCACGCCGTTAACGTTCCCAAACCGGGGACGGTCGAAGCGGAAGCGACTCGCGTGATGGGAGGCTTCTTGCGCGACGTGATGAAGCGCAGCGCCGACAGCCGGAATTTCCGCGTGATGGGGCCGGACGAAACTGCCTCGAACCGTCTGACCGCCCTCTTTGAGGTGACTGACCGGGTCTTCGCGGGAACTGTCTTGCCGACCGATGATCATCTCTCGGCTGATGGTCGCGTGATGGAAGTCCTGAGCGAACACCTCTGTCAGGGCTGGCTCGAAGGCTACCTCCTGACGGGCCGTCATGGATTCTTTAACTGCTATGAAGCGTTCATTCACATCATTGATTCGATGTTCAACCAGCACGCCAAGTGGCTGAAGACAACCCAGCACATTCCCTGGCGCCGACCAATTGCTTCGCTCAATTATTTGCTGACATCGCACGTCTGGCGACAGGATCAAAACGGCTTCAGCCACCAGGACCCAGGTTTCATTGACCATGTCGTCAATAAAAAGGCGGAAGTAGTGCGCGTTTATCTTCCACCCGATGCCAACACCCTGCTCTCGGTAACTGATCACTGCCTGCGGAGCCGTAACTACGTCAATGTCATCATCGCCGGCAAGCAACCCGCTTTACAGTACCTCGATATCGATGCGGCGATCAAGCATAGCACTGCCGGCATCGGCATGTGGCGCTGGGCGAGCAATGATCAGGGAGGCAAGCCGGACGTGGTAATGGCCTGCGCCGGAGATGTCCCGACATTGGAAACGCTCGCCGCCGTGGATCTTCTCCGCCAGCATATTCCGGCTTTAAAGATTCGCGTGGTCAACGTCGTTGATTTGATGACGCTCCAACCCGCGAGCGAACATCCGCATGGGTTGGCTGACAAGGACTTTGATGCTCTCTTCACGACCGATAAGCCGATCATTTTCGCCTTTCACGGCTATCCGTCGTTGATTCATCGGCTGACCTACCGCCGGATGAACCACAAGAACCTTCATGTGCGCGGATACAAGGAAGAGGGGACGACGACCACGCCGTTCGACATGACGGTGCTGAACGATCTCGACCGCTTCCACCTCGTGATGGACGTAATTGATCGCGTACCGCAGTTGGGAGCAACGGTAGTGCACGTGAAACAGGCGATGCGCGATAGGCTGCTCGAACATGAACAGTACATTCGTAAATACGGTGATGACATGCCCGAGGTTCGCGACTGGAAGTGGCCGTATTGAGCCGGCGTCGGGTATCAGCACGAGTTACCCGCCCGCGCAGCACCGCTATCATGAACCGATAGCATAGGGATTTAATGGCGTGAATATTCTGGTTCTCAACCCCGGTAGCGCCACGCTGAAGTTCGGGTTGTATCAGCTGCCTGATGTGAACAAGGCATCTACCACAACGGATTCGGCAATTGTCTTGGCGGGCGGGATCGTCGAGCGGATAGGAACACCGCAATCCCAACTTAAAATGCTTGTGGCGACGCAGAAGCCCATGGTCGAGCCGGTTGAAGCGAACACGCCCGCGCACGCTGTGGAACACATTATCCGCCGCGTTCTTGCCTTTGTCGGCGAGAACACCCAAACGCCGATGGCGATTGATGCTGTTGGGTGTCGCGTTGTGCATGGTGGCGCAAGGCTTGTAAAGCCGACGCGCGTCACACCGTCTGTGCTTGACGAGCTCCGCGCGTTGCAAGAGTTGGCTCCGCTGCACATCCCTGCGGACGTAGCTGTGCTTGAACGGGTACAGCAATCGCTGCCCGAGACTCCGGTGATTGCAGTGTTCGACACAGCCTTCCATCAAACACTACCGGAAGTTGCCCGCACTTACGCGTTGCCGGTTGAGCTCTCCGCCCGCTACGGTTTGCGCCGCTATGGCTTTCACGGCATCTCACACGCTTACGTGTCCGAGCGGTTAATAGAACGTCTGGGGCGTGGCGCGAAAGGAACCAAGATCATTACCTGTCATCTCGGAAGCGGCGCGAGCGTCTGTGCCGTGCGTGATGGTCAAAGTATCGACACAAGCATGGGGCTAACGCCCATGGAAGGATTAGTCATGGGCACGCGCTCCGGTGATGTTGATCCGGGTCTCGTCCTGTACCTCATCCGCACGGTCGGCATGACAGCGGGCGAAGTGGACGATCTGCTCAATCACCGAAGCGGACTGCGCGGTCTGTCAGGGCTGAGCGCAGATCTACGCGACTTGGAACAAGCGGCGCTAGCGAAAGACAGGCGAGCGGAATTAGCGCTGGAGATTTTCGCGTACCGCGCCTGTAAGTACATCGGCGCGTTTGCCGCCGCATTGGAAGGATTGGATGCGGTCGCCTTCACCGGCGGCATTGGTGAGCATTCCGCTTCCATGCGCAGCCGTATCTGCCGGAGGCTGGAGTTTCTCGGACTACGTTTAGAAGATGAACGTAATCGAGCAGCAAACGGGCATGCAGCAATGCAGATAAGCGTGGAGGGCAGTGAGGTACAAGTATGGGTGATTCCAACGGACGAGGAACGGGAGATTGCACGGTCAACGAGTGAGCACTTTCGTAACATTTGACGATGCGATTCTGATCCGCCGACATGAAGGTTCGTTTTTCCTAAGCTGGGCGAGGGGAAGATCACCTGCTGGGCATCCAGTACCGCGTTCCGGAGAGAGACATCGCTCTCGGCGACCGCGGACTCGGTGGGTTCCTTGGTCGGGACGTAAATGAAGGCAGCACTACGGACATGTCTTCTCTCTTTCCTGGAAGACGGGGACGCAAGCTTCTCTTTTCGTCATCCTGGGTGTCGGAACGAGAAGCGGGTAGCTTCCGGCGAAGGGAGTAACAAACTAGGCTACATTTGATGGTAAATAAAATCGCGCTCCGCTAACGGTGTGTCGAGCGGAGCTGCTTCCACAGGACGGAGTTAACTCTCTGACAGATCGACCAAAGAAAACAAGAAGCGGCCCGGAGGCGATTCGCGCGCAGGGTACTGTCCGTCTCTCTGCCGCAGGGGCCGGTATGATACTCGGCGACCTCGAGCAGCGAGTCATAGATGCAGCATGGAAACTCAAGCGCCCTTCGACCGCGAGGGAACTGCACGAGGTTGTCTCGCGTCGCCACGATGTCGCCTACATCACAGCCGTCACGGTGGCCAATCGCCTGGTCGATAAAGGTCTCATGCGCAGAGAGAAATTGGATCAGGTATTCCACTATTCACCAACGCTCAGTCGTGAAGATTTCCTCCTTCACGCCTCCCGCCACGTCGTGCGGCGAATTCTCGGCTTAGGAACACGAGCAGTGACCAACTCTCTTGTAGACGCGCTTGCCCAACACGACCCCGACCAACTCGCAGAACTGGGTCGGCTGGTCCGGAAAAAGCTTAAAGAGCCCTAGAAATAGATTGCTTCGGATTACGTCTTGGAGGAAACAGCACAGCAATGCTCGGTAATGTCATGACGGCCCGCCGTGGCCCACGAACGGCGCGGGAGAGGGAAAACGCTCACCGGCGGGTGCTCTTGTTGTCAGTTGCGTTACTGATACTGCTCAGCACGACCCCGATTCTGGGACATCACTTCGTTGCAGGAGTTGGCTTTCTCGCTTCGAATCGGGATCACCTCTTCGGGCTGTGCGTGGTTGCTCTCCAATCGTTGTTGTCGCCCGTCCATGAAGGATTTCATGTGTTGTTGTTCGCGGGACTGATCTACGCAGGACTGGATCGGATTCGAGCGGCGCGAGAGCTCAAACACGTGCTCGGAAGCCTTCAGGGAGCCTGCCCTCAAAGCGGAAGCGTGTTCGAGCGAGCAGCAAAGCGAGCGGGTCAACCCCTCGAGAGCGTTTACGTCGTCGACGAGTTGCCGAATCCCGCCTTCACTGCCGGATGGTGGCGACCACGAATTTTCCTCGCGGCTCAACTCGAGCGTCTTCTCACGGAGGACGAGCTCACCGCCGTGATACGGCACGAGAGCGCGCACGCGAGGGGCCGAGATCCACTCAAGCTTTCGGTAATGCGTTTTCTCGCATCGACCCTCTTCTACATCCCTGCCCTCCGGCGCATGGCGGACGATCTGGCGGATGAAGCGGAGATCGCAGCAGATGATCGTGCCGCGGCTAACGATCCCGCTGTTCTGGCGTGTGCCATTGTGGCCTTGGCCCAGTTCGATCCTTTAAAGGGTGGCACGACGGCCTTTCAGGAGTCCGCCATAGCATCGGGGATCCAGAGACGTGGGCTGCTGGAACGTCGGGTGCGGCGCCTAGTGGGGGAGCGCGCTCCCGCGCGCACACATTTGACCCGAAGGTCGCTAGCGTGGGCCGTGGCCGTCCTAGTCGCGATTTGGGTCTCCGGATTGTCGATGGCTCCCGCCTCGATTGCTGGCACGAATTCACACCAGATGGCTTCGAATCATTCCATCGAGCACTGCCGGCACCATCACGGACCCTTCTTCTCGCACCTTTTTTGTCCGGGCGCGACGCTCCCAGCGTCTACCGGGTGCGCGCACACCGCGGGATAGCTGGCGACCCGGTCAAACCTCAAAAGCACGTACATATAATAGTTGCATTTGCGGCGCGGAAGGCCAACACCTATTAGTTTTTTAGGGCCCGTAAAATGCAAGCCTCCGCGAGCGCGTTCGCAGGCAACAAAGTCGGGCGAGCGGAGTACTTTACTTGCAGTGAAACGACAACACGGCCAACGACGTGATCATATGAAGCAGAACAGCGGGCGATTCTCGCGGCATCTCACCGGCGCTGGTCTGATTGTATTTCTTTCCATTTGGGGCGCCACTCGCGTTGCGGCGCAAACCGATTTTTACAACACGGATCGTGGCCGCCCCGTACAGATTGAAGATGCGTACGTAACTGAGCGGCATGCGTTCGAGCTGAAGCTGGCGCCCGTCAGGCTCGAGCGGTCTAACGGTGGCATCTACAATTGGGGACTCGAGCCAGAGATAGCCTACGGAATTCTTCCGCGCACGCAAATAGAAGTCGGGCTTCCTTTCGCGTACGTAGAGCTGGGTCAGCGGCGCAACGCGGGGTTGGCTGGACTCGACTTCTCGATAATGCACAATCTGAACGTCGAGACCGAGACGCTACCAGCTCTTGGGGTTCGCGCGGATTTGCTCGCACCGGTCGGAAGCCTCGCGGCTGAGCACGCGTTCGCCTCCTTTACCGGAATGGCCACGCGGACCACGCAATGGATTCGATTCCACGTCAACGGGCAATACACGGCCGGGCCTGGCAACGCTCGTCCCGCGGGCGGCGCGCCCCGCATCGGAGGCCCGGCAGCGATTGAGCTTTCGCGGTGGCTAGTTGGTGGGGCGATCGATAAGACGTACCCGCTTTCCGCTCTGCTCATCACGGCGGATTTCTACGCAAGCAAGCCGATCGAAGCGGGCTCTCGCGTCGAGTATACCACCGGAACCGGATTCCGATATCAACGGAGCCCAACTCTCGCGCTCGATGCAGGCGTGGGACGGCGGTTGAACGGCGACAATCCCGCGTGGTTCCTGACGTTCGGCACTGCGTACGCCTTCGGAATCAGATCGTTGTTCCCATTCGGACGCTGAGTGTTTGAACCGATCCCGCCGGAGAACTGGACTTTCATTGAACTGAGTTCCGTATTCGAAGTGAGCGCTTGAGGAGCGATATATGAGAAGCAGCAAAGAGATGATTCGGCGCGAACTGTCGCGGGCAATTGGACTTTTCTCCACTCTTGTCCTGGCGGTTGCAGCACAGCCCTCATCCGCAGCCGCGCAGTGGTCCAAGGCGTATGAGCAGTTTTACATGCCGGGGGATTTCAACTGGACCTTTCGGCGGACGTATCCAGCCGCCGATAGGTTGTTCAACGCCTTCGACTATGGGCACGCCATCCTCTACGAAAAGCTATATACGCGTCCGGGTGCAGACGTGTCACTGTTGGAAGACAAGGAATACAACTTCATAACGAAGAAGCTGCTCGTCAGCCCGCCGAACCTTCCTCTCGAAGAAGCTGCGATTGAGGTCGCTTACGCCAAAATCGCCCCCGAGGCGAAGATAATGTTCGACTGGGCGCATCTCTTTCACAGGCAAGTTTATGACGTACTCGCTGACGAGAAGCTCTCACAGGCTGAAAAAGACGCCACTATCGCCAGGCTGATTAGCTACTACAAGACGCGGCCGGATCTGGCTTTCAGCTCCTCCCCGAAGAGCATGGATCTGATGGAGGGTCAGCCTTACTCCCTCGCTTTCAGAAACAAGTACCCGAAATTCAATGGGCTCATCTGGGGCTATCACTGGTTGCAGGTGGGCCTCTACGAGCCGCTCATGACAGGAAAGACCCTGGAAGAGCGACAGGCGGGCGTGACCGCCGCAGTGGCTCGCTTTCGTCAAATGCTCGAGAATGCTCCCGAGCACATGCCGCGAATCATGCCGATGACCGCGGCCGTCGCGCCCACTTTCGCCAAGAGATATCCAGAGGCCGCGATCATCTTCGACAACCTGCACTCGATGCATGATGTCGTCTCAGACATTCTCGCCAACCCAAAGGTGCCTCATGATCGCAAGCGTGCTGAGATCCTTCGCGCCGCGGCGGCTTATCGGGATCGGACTTCGTACGTGATTACGCCTGGAGAGTGGATGGAGATGGCCCAAATGATGGGTCTTGAAAACATGGGCGGGCCTGCCGTCGGGATCCTCCCAGGCTGGCCAACTCCGACGATTGCGCGCGGGCAGTCAGCGGCCGAGGCAATGAAGAATATGGCGGGGATGTCTGGCGTGTCGGGCGCAAACCCCAAGATGGCTGGAATGAAGATGGACTCGTCATCAGCTGGATCGGCGGGCATGGCCGGGATGGATCACTCCAAAATGCCCGAAACGAGTCCATCCGCCGCGTCTCCCTCCAGTGCGCCGATGAATCACGCCAACATGAACATGGCCAAGGATTCCGCTGGCAAGAGCGGAAGCATGAATATGACAGGCATGAACATGGATCAATCGGCGATGATGCAAATGCACATGCGCATGATGAAGGACCCTGTCATTCGGGAACGAGTGATGCGCGACACTACCATGCGTCGGCTCATGAATGAGATGATGCAATCGATGCCGGCCGATCATGAAATGAACATGAGCGACATGACGCCTTCGGGCGCGCGTCGCTCAGCTCCGAGTTCGTCGGCGAAGAAGGATAGATCGCGCGCCGCAACGTCTCCCAAGAGTAGGACAACCTCCATGACAAAAGCATCAACAACAAACAAGGCCAAATCGCCGACGGCCAAGGGGACATCGAGCGCAGAGAAGAAAGCCGCGGCAAAACCAGCGCCGAAGCCAACAATGCCGCCAATGGATCACAGCAAGATGAAGATGCCCGGTATGGAGATGCCGCCCGTCAAGAAAAACTGATGCCGGAGCGTGAAAGGGTTACGGGTTTCGCAGATGATTCCGCCGATCAGTTAGCGACTGATGGGACAACAGCGGAGAATACGACCTCGGGGCTCAAGGCGACTCTACGCGAGCGGCTAGGGCTTCACGCTCTCGATTATCCCATCCCTCCGTCAGCCAACCAGCTTCGATACATGCTGGGAGGGCTGACGTTCGTTGGAATAGTCGTTCTGATCATCACCGGCCTCCTGCTCGACCAGTTCTACAATCCTTCCCCGCTCGCCGCACACGACAGCGTCTTGTACATCATGACGCGCGTACGACTTGGGAACTGGGTACGATCGCTCCACTATTGGGCGGCGACCGTTGTTTTCATCACTGTCTTTCTTCACCTCGCATACGTTTTCTGGCGGCGCAGTTATGCGCGACCGCGCGAAGTTACGTGGTGGGCTGGGGTGGGCCTGTTCGTCGTAATCTTCGGACTCATGTTCACCGGCACAGTGTTACGGGGCGATCAGGAGGCTGGCGAAGCGCTCGCTCACGCAGTCGCCGGTGCGAAGCTCGCGCGCGCACTTGGCTCGGTGATGCGCCCCGACTGGGCGCAAAGCACCACGCTCTTTACGCGAATGCACAACATTCACGTGAGCTTGCTTCCGATCGCTCTGCTGGCCCTCATCGGACTGCACTTCACGCTCATTCGCGTTCTGGGAATCCACGCGCACGAACCGAAAACAGAGCGCTTCAGTAACCATATGCGAAAGCTGACCGGCGTGGGCCTCCTGTTGTTCGCGGCACTCGGCACTTTGGCAGCGCTCGCGCCCCCAGGTATCGGGCACCCCGCGGTAGAAGGGGTCGAAGTCACCAAGCCATTCTGGCCATTTCTGTGGATTTATTCAGTCGAAAACGCAACGGGGATGACCGGAATGGTAGTGGCGCCGGTGATCCTATTTGGCTTCTTGGCGGCAGTGCCGCTGTTGGATCGCCGGGATCACGGTCATCACCGGCCACCGCGCCTGCTCCTAGCATTAGGCCTCGTGATATTTCTGCTTTACGTCGGCGGCATCATCTACGGGGTTTTCGCGCCAATGAAGCAACACCTGGGAATGTGAGGACACGTATGAATTCTCCCGGCATTCGATTGCGCATCCTTCTCCTGGTTCTGACACTGTTCCCACTCCGTAACGCATTTGCTCACGGCACCGGCGCAATTTCGCTGAGCTCAAAGCAGTCATCTCCCGGCGCGACGATGACAATCTTTGGGGCAGAGTTTGCGCATAACTCTTCCGTTCGTCTCGAGTTACGCAGCATTTTGGATAAGGTTGTCTTCGGCCGCGTCCAAACGAGTGCAAAGGGCACGTTCCAACAAGTCGTCACGATCCCCACGAACAGCAAGCCTGGCCAATATAGTATCGTCGCGGTCGCTCCCGACGGAGATGTGGCGGCGCAGGCGACGCTGATTATCGCCGAAGCGGCAGCTGCTGAAGAAACCCATCCGGGTATGCACGACATGCCGGGAATGCAAGGCATGGGGGGACCTCACGCGACCGGGGAGATGATGGACGTTCCAATCCCGATCACGCCTTCGGGCTGGGCCGTGATAACGGCCATCGTGGTGGCCTCTGCCGCAACGGGTATCTGGCTTCTCCGGTCGGGACGCCGAACGCAAACGATATGAGCCCCCTGCGAGAAAATGAAAAGCTTGCGGCTTGCCGTAGCGTTTACATCACGCTGAGCTTTTTCTGCAACTCGGCGATCTCCTTGGTCTGATCTGATTTCATCTTCTCGGCCATGCTCTTCACCTGAGGGTTCTTGGCCTTGGGGAGATAGTCGTCGATCATCTTAACAGCCTGCTGATGGTGAGCGATTACGTTCTTTAGGAACGTTCGGCTGTAGTCAGCTCCCGACTTCCCGTTGAGTTCATCGACCATCCGCTGATTGTCGGGCATGACGCTCGGCGTATAGGCGTCCTTGTATTGCTGATCGAGCATGGTAATCATCTTCTCGATCTCTGCATCCTGCTTCTTGTCCATCTTACTCGCATCGCCCTTGACCGCGAGATTCTCTTTCTTATCCAGAGTGGGATGAACCATCGCGATCAGGCCCTTGTGATGGTCGCTCATCATCCTGAGGAAGTCCCGATCAGGATCACCTGTCATGTTAGCCATTCCGCTCATCTGCATGTTGCCCGTGCCACTAGGAGTGGATGTATCCACCGCTGTTGCGGGGGCAATCGCAGTACTATCAGCCTTCGAATCGGATTTCGAGGAGCAGGCGCTGAGTGCGACGAGGCTGATGAGAAACACTGACAGTTTAGCAGCTGAAGGGAACGTGGTCATTTATATTTCTCGGCGGTTGAAGGTGGTCGGGTATGCGCGTTTTAGGAGGCATAAAATATGCCCTTGACCACAGCATTCTTTGTGTTGACCGAACGCAATGGGGCGCACCTATAACCGGACGACCCATTGCCGTGCTTACGAGGAGGAACATTGCAAAACGCCACTGCAGACCAGGTAACGGATCCTGTTTGCGGCATGAAAATCAGGCCGCAAGATGCGGCGGGTTCATCGGAGTTCAACGGCCGTACAATCTATTTTTGCTCCAAAGGCTGCAAGCAGGCATTTGATGCGAATCCCGGCAAGTACGCCGGACAGTCAAGCGGCACAAGAGGTGGTTGACGACCCGGCCACCAAGAGAAGCCGCTACGCCAGTAATCGATAAGGCTGCAACCAAACCGGAACGGGCACGGCATACTCGCAGCACGCCGGACGGCGGTGCGGAACGAGTAGAGCTCCCCATCACCGGCATGAGCTGCGCCTCGTGTGCGCAAAGGATCGAGCGTTCCCTATCCTCTGCCCCAGGCGTTCGTAGCGCGGGCGTGAACCTGGCGACCTCGCGTGCGACGGTCGAATACGATCCCGATGCGACGACCGTTCGTGATCTCATGTCCCGGGTCAAAGACATCGGCTACGGCACAATTGGAACTGGGGCCGCCTACATATATAGCGTTGCAGCCACGCTCTTTCCCCAAGTATTCGCCGGGACCATTGGAGCCGGAACGGCGAGCATGAGCGGAATGGGAACGGACCAGAAGATGGTACCTGTCTATTTCGAAGCTGCGAGCGTCATCATTGCGCTAATCCTGCTCGGCAGGCTGCTCGAGGCGCGCGCGAAAGGTCAAACCGGAGAAGCCATCCGCGGGCTCCTGCGGCTCCAGCCGAAGACGGCGCGCGTCATCCGCACTACGGAAGGAAGCGAGCGGGAGCAGGACATTCCGGTGGAAGAAGTGATCCCAGGGGACATTGTCGTTCTGCGTCCGGGAGAAAAGGTTCCCGTGGACGGCACGATCACGGAAGGAGCATCCGCGATTGACGAATCGATGCTCACCGGAGAGAGTTTGCCCGTTGAGAAATCGAAGGGCGACGCCGTTTTCGCCGCCACCATCAACAAGACTGGCTCGGTTCAGTTCGAGGCCACAAAGGTTGGCAGGGATACCGCTCTTCAGCAGATCGTCAGGATGGTTCAGGATGCGCAGGGAGCCACCTGCCCGCGTTTCAGACCACTCCAGTCGAATTCACGCCGGAGAAGCCGGGCGAGTTCACCTTCACTTGCGGAATGAACATGATGAGAGGGAAACTGGTGGTGGAACAAGCCGCCACATAAGGACCGCTCGATTCGCGCCTCATCGCCAGTGTCGAGGGTGGTTTCGCTACGACGTGCGAAGATTTGAGCCAGACCCTGGTACTGTTTCGTGAAGCGAAACTGGTTTGCAAACTGTAGATTGGCGGCGTGATGCGTCGACTTCTGGCCGTCAATCTGTTCGTCGCTCTTCTCGCGCCCTGGATCGCGGCGTTGAGCGGAATTGTAGTTCCCGCCGTGCCCTGCCCCATGCATCGCGATGGCGCAAGCGAGAGTCACGGACATGCGGACAGGATGGCTGCCGGGCACAACGTGCGGCCCGAACACCAGAGCGGTTCACATCACGCGACCACTGCACGCGGTTGTAACTGCGCGGGTGAATGTGGGCACTCTGGTGCACCCTTCAGTCTTCCGATGAGAGGACTTGTCGCGATAGTCTCGGGTGCAATACTGGATGCGATAGTCGCTCCTGAGCAACCAGAGTTTGCATCTGTTGCCCACCTTCTCCCGCTCGCAACCGGCCCTCCTAAGCGTCTCCAGATCTGATTCAACGCTGACCACGCGCTCGGATACCGCCGAGCGTCCTTCACACAATCGGAGACGTATTCATGTCAATTCCGAACCTGTCTGGTTCGGGGCTTCACGGCTCACCTTCGCGCCGTTGGATCCTTATTGCCGCACTCTTTTTCATGCCGCTGAGTGGGATGAAAGCCCAGGAGCACGAGGAAGATCACGACCACGACCACCTCCATTTCTCTCATCCCCTCGTCACGGAATCCCCGAGCCCGGACACAAAGCTCAGGTTGGACTACATCGGGACTCGCACGAGCGATCCGACGGGCGTCCGCGAGAATACCTTTCGTCTCGAAGGCGAGTACTCATTCAATCACAGTGTCAGCCTCGCGATCGTGACGCCATTCATCTCCAGGACCGCACCGGCGGCAGAGCGAGCCAGCGGATTTGGCAATATCGAGCTATCGCTGAAGGCTGCGAGTCTGGCTTTTGGTGAGCATGGATTACTTCTCGGAGGCGGGTTGTC
>DASZZU010000223.1:0-4221 GCA_035544855.1 Gemmatimonadaceae bacterium
AAGCGTGCGGCAGATGTGACGCGTGTCAGCTCCGACTAAAGGGATTCAGCGAAGCGGGACTCGCGGACCCGATCGGGTACGCGACAGTGCGCGGGCGCCCGCGTGCGGGCAGGACGGCGCGATGACCTACACCGTGAAAGAGATTTTCTACACGCTCCAGGGAGAGGGAGCGCAAACCGGCAGGGCGGCGGTGTTCTGCCGGTTCTCGGGCTGCAATCTCTGGTCGGGGCGAGAAGAAGATCGCTCGCGGGCGGTATGCCAATTCTGCGACACCGATTTCGTCGGCACAGGACCCGACGGCGGCCGGTTCTCCAGCGCGAATGAGCTTGCTGATGCGATCGATCGGTGCTGGGGCGGTGGGTCCCCGACTACTCGCCCTGCCAGAAAATACGTCGTGTGCACCGGAGGCGAGCCCTTGCTCCAGCTCGACGAACCGCTGATCGATGCGCTGCACGAGCGCGGTTTCGAGGTGGCGGTGGAGACCAACGGCACGCGACCGGCCCCCACCTCCCTGGATTGGATCTGCGTCAGCCCCAAGGCCGGAGCGCCCTTCGTGCAGGCGAGCGGCAACGAGCTTAAGCTCGTTTACCCGCAGCAGAACGCGCCGCCCGAGAAGTTCGCGCGGCTCGATTTCGAGCACTTCTTTCTTCAGCCGATGGATGGGCCGGATGTTGCCGCCAATACCGAGCTGGCGATCGAGTATTGTCTGCGCAATCCGGGCTGGCGCCTCAGCATTCAGACGCACAAGCTGGTTGGCATCAGGTAGACCCCTTACGGCCTCATCGCCGGACCCAGTGCGCCCTTACGCGGCTCGCCCTTCGGCGTCCGCCCCTTCGATTTACTCTCGAACACGTCGAGATACTTGATCCCGGACCCCGTGTTGAAGAGGACGACTTTCTCCTCCGGCTTCACGTCGCCCCGCGCCAGCAGCTTGCGGAGCGCCGGCACACAGGCGCCTCCCTCGGGGGCGGCAAAAATTCCTTCGGTGCGCGCCAGCTCCTCCGCCCCCTCGATCAGCTCTTCGTCAGTGACTGTGATTGCGGTGCCGCCGGATTCACGAATTGCGTCGAGGATCAGGAAATCACCAATGGCCTTCGGGACACGGAGACCCGACGCAACCGTCGCAGCATTCTCAAATTCCTCCGCGAATCGATCGCCCGCTTCGAACGCGCGCACGATCGGCGCGCAGCCAGCAGCCTGCACCGAGATCATCCGGGGCCGCTTCTCGCTGATCCAACCCAGCTGTTGCAACTCGTCGAACGCCTTCCACATTCCGACGAGTCCCGTTCCTCCGCCCGTCGGATAGATGATCACGTCCGGCAGGGTCCAGGCTAATTGCTCCGCGATCTCGTAGCCGAGGGTTTTCTTTCCTTCAACACGGTAAGGCTCCTTCAGCGTAGAGACATCGAACCATCCCTCGGATTCCTTCCTCCGTGCGACTTCGGCTCCGCAATCGGTAATCAGGCCATCCATCAGCGTGACGTGCGCGCCTGCTACCTCGCACTCGATGATGTTGGCGCGTGGAGTGTCGCGCGGCATGAACAGGTAGACACCGATGCGAGCGTGCGCGCAATACGCCGCGAGCGCTCCGGCGGCGTTTCCGGCGGAGGGCGCCGCCAGCTTCTTCACGCCAAACTCTTTCGCCATCGATACGGCCACCGACATCCCGCGAGCCTTGAAGCTCTGGGTCGGATTGAGCGATTCATCCTTGACGTAGAGCTCGCGCAACCCGAGGGATTCGCCGAGCGAGACGGCGTGGAGGAGCGGAGTCCAGCCTTCGCCCAGCGTGACGATGTTGTCCTCGCGACGAACAGGAAGCAGCTCACGGTAGCGCCAGATGTCCGACCTGCGCGCGAAGAGGGACTGCCGCGTCAGAAATTTCGCAATGCGTTTCAGATCGTAGCGTACCAGCAGCGGCTTGCCGCACTCCGTGCAGACGTTGTGAAGTCGCCGCGCTTCGTATTCGCGATGGCAGAAGGAGCACTCGAGATTCTTTACGTGCATTCAGTGTCGCTTCGGAACGGAAGGAGTGGGCGGGCCGATGCGTGCGCTATAGCTTTAAGAAAAGTTACACGCGTCTCCAACCCTTTGCCGCAGGGATGTCCATCCCAAGCCATTACTTTCTCTACGGCCTGCGTCTCGTTGGAGCGCTTCTGATCGCGACATTGGTACCACTCCTGATCGATCGCCGCGCCCGCCGGTCAACCCGCACCCGCCAATAGATGTACATCGGACACGTCGGCGCCGCGCTCGCCGCGAAGCGCGTACGCAGGAGCATTGGCCTACTCGTTCTCCTGGTTGCGACCTATACACCCGACTGGGTAGACACCGGATTATGTCTGGCCGGCGCGTACAACCCGCAGGAGATGCTCTCGCACTCGATCCCCGCGATTGCGCTGTTCACGCTGCTCGGGTTTGCGGCGTACGCGACAGCCACGCGCGACTGGAGAGCCGCACTCGTCGTTGCCGCGGTGATACTGTCGCACATGTTACTCGACTGGATCACGGGGTACAAGCCGACCTGGCCCGGAGGACCGATGATCGGACTTCGATTGTACGATCATCCCCTCGCCGATTTCATCGCCGAGGGAGTGGTGATCGCGATCGGCGCACTACTTTACGCGCGAACACTACCGCCGCGCAAACGGCCATGGATCGATGTTTCGGTAATGCTCGGTGCTCTGTTGGTACTCCAGCTGGGGGTCGACATCGCACACATGGTGATGAAGACGCTGCCCAAATGCTGATGTGCGACGTACCGGCCAACAAATCGACTGGCGCCTTCGTACGCGTCACAGCTGCTCTCGACAAATCCGAAGCGGGGATTGATAGATTTCGGGAGAGTTGGCGACACACGCACGCCTAATCCACCGGGAAAGAAATGACAGATCCCAACGCCGTTCCCTCCCGCTCCGACACTCTCGCGCTGGTGCACGAGTACACCGCGAGCGAGTCGCTCCGGAAGCACATGCTCTCCGTCGAAGCCGCCATGCGCGCCTACGCCGGTAAATTCGGTGAGGACGAGGAGCGCTGGGGAGCCACGGGACTCATTCATGACTTCGACTACGAGCGGTTCCCCAACAATGCCCACTCGCCGACCGAGGAGCACCCGTCGGAAGGAGTGCGGATCCTGCGGGCGAAGGGATATCCCGATGACATCCTCCAGGCGATCCTCGGCCACGCGCAGTACACCAACACCCCGCGCGAATCGCGGATGGCGAAAACGCTCTTCGCGGTCGACGAGCTGACCGGCCTGATCACAGCGACAGCGCTGGTGCGGCCAACCAAGAGCGTGCACGAGGTGGATGCGAAGTCGGTGCGCAAGAAGATGAAGGACAAGGCGTTCGCGCGCGGCGTGAGCCGAGAGGATGTGATCAATGGCGCGCAGGAGCTGGGCGTCGATCTCGACGAGCACATCAATTTCGTAATCGGGGCCATGCAGGCGCGCTCGGCCGATCTCGGCCTGTCCGGTACTTAGCGCCGGTTACCGCGCGCGCTCGCTCCGCATCTTTGCGCGTTTCTGGCGCGCGCTTCGAATGGCATCTCGTATTTGGGTCGGTGGGGGTGTCCCCTTCGGCCGCTAGCTCGCTTACACGCTGCGAGCCTCGGTCAGCCCACCTGGCGGTGGGCACCCAGCCCGAGTCTCTTGCTACGCGAGACGCGGCCTGCGAGGACACCCCCACCTCCCCTACACAGATCCATAAATGCGCGCGCCCTCGGCGCGTGATGCTTAGCAGCACGCGCAGTTTCTGCGCGTGCGTCCCTTCCCGTCCGTCTCGACGCTCATCGCGCCGGCTCTGATACGCGATGTAGTTGGTGCGAGGTGAAGCGAGCGCGCGATCGTCAATCGCCAGCTGCGATGCACGACGCGCGGCGATTCTGAGATTGTCTGGCAGGAAAGGAGGGAGGGGGTCGGGACGTAGGAGGCGTGCTCGCGTAGCAAGAGACTGGCTGGGTGCCCGCTCGCCAGCGCCAGCGGCGAGGGGGCTGACGGGCTCGCAGCGTGTAAGCGAGCTAGCCGACGGAGTCCCGATCCCCTCCCGACTGACCGGGCGCAACGATCCAAAGAATCAACGCGTTAGTCCATCGCGAATTCGCGATTGAAGATCACGTCGAACGCGAAGCTCTTGGGCTTGGTCTTCAGCTCCATCACCTGCGCGATGCGCTCGAGACGCGCGGGAATCCCCATGATCTTCTCCTGCGCCTTCCGCCCGAGATCGT
>DASZZU010000224.1:0-39240 GCA_035544855.1 Gemmatimonadaceae bacterium
CGTGTCTATATGGGTGAACGGCCCGTGCGCTGACGTGCCAGAATATATGCCACACCCTCCTATCAGCGAAGGGTGTGCCCGCTCGACGCGGTTGACGGCATCCTGGATCACCTTGGCATCTGCAATATTCACGCGCCCGTCGTGATTCAGGTCGTCCATCTGTCCGTTGCCGTCGTTATCGATGAAGATATCGTTGGCGTCACCGTACATGTGGCGGCTAAGCGCGGCGCGACCTCTCGGATCGCCGCCACCGGAATTGTACTGGGGTGTGCGGAAGCCGCTCATGACACGGACTCCAGCCGGATTTATCCCGTGCTCATTGAGGTCCTGGAGCACGAGCTCGTCCTTGTCGACCAGCTTCATGTCGACGACGATGTATTTCGGCCACACGTTCTGCTGATCGTGCGGCAGGAAGTCCTTGAGCTTAAAGTGGTCCGAGAGCTGGGTGTTCTGGTTCTGCGTGGTGACTTCGATGAATCCCCCTGGCGGATCGTAGCTCACGCCCACCCTCCCCTTCCTCGCCGCGGGCCAGTTTCCGATGTAATAGAGGCCGAGCCTGCCGCCTCTTTTCTCCGCGGCTGGGCGAAGTGTGATTACGCTGAAGTCGGCGAGCGGCTTGATGGCGCTCCCGATCCGGAGCGCGAGACTCCATATACCCGGCCGCTGCGGCGCAACGAACTTGGACGTGGACTCCGCCACCGCCGATCCGGAGGAAAACGTTGCTACGGCGCCCGGCGGCAGCGTGTCGGCTAGTATCGTATTGATCGGGGTGCCCGGCTGCTGTATCCGAACTCTCAACTTGCCGCTTTCGCCGCGGGCCGGCGCTGCCAACGCCGCGAGCGCGGCGTCCGTGAGGTAGGCGACCGAGTGGGCGGACCCATCGGTCAACGCGGTAGTGATGTTCGCCGTGGCGGGCGTCACAGCGTCCGAGTCGCCAGCGGCGCGCGCACGTGCAATCGACCACGACCAACCCATCGCAAAGAGCACAAGCAGAACGACCGAGAACACATTGAACAGCCGCTCAGCTCTGCCGGGCGAGTGTCGGAATCCCCGCGGGCGTTTTTCGGGGAATGCCAGCAACCAATCGCCGGGAGTTGCTTTGCGGGGGGGTGGAGTTGAACTTGAACGTCTCTCTTCCATTCTACCTCTCTAAAGCGGCTTGATGCAGGCGATCATCGACCTATTCCACCGGTTCTCGAATCTTCCCGATCTCGTTCAGTGGGCCGGGTTCTTCGGTCTGTCGGTCATAATCTTTTCGGAAACCGGACTCCTCCTGGGAGTTTTTCTACCCGGCGATTCCCTTCTTGTTACCGCCGGACTGCTCGCCGCGCGCGGATACCTGAATGTATACCAGCTCGCTCCAGTCCTCACGCTCGCAGCGATCTGCGGCAACTCCCTCGGTTATTTCATCGGCCGCGCGACGGGTCCAAGGATCTTCAATCGGGAGAACAGCCTCTTCTTCAACAAGAAGCATGCTATCCGCGCCCACGAATTTGAAGAAGAACATGGACGCGCGACAATCGTGATCGCGCAGTTCCTCCCCATTATCCGGACGTTTTCGCCGGTCATTGCCGGCGTGGGCGGGATGAAATTCCGCGAATTCATCACGTACAATGTGCTCGGTGCCGTCGTTTGGGTGTGGAGTATGCTGGGGATTGGCTACTTCCTTGGCAACTATATTCCCGGCATCGACAAGCATATCGAGATCGTCGTCCTGATTGTAGTGTTCATTTCCATCCTGCCCGGTGTAATCGGCGGTCTCAAAGCCCGGCGAAGAAGACGATTGACCATTAAGGAGAAAGACAATGGCGTTTACACTTCCACCACTTCCGTATGACTTCGCGGCCCTCGAGCCCCACATCGACGCGAAGACGATGGAGATACATCACGGCAAGCACCACCAGACCTACGTCAACAATCTGAACGCGGCCATCGAGAAGGCACCCGAGCTCGCCAAGAAATCACTCGACGACCTGATGCGAAATGTCAGCACCCTTCCCGAAGCGGTGCGCACCGCGGTCCGAAACAACGGCGGCGGACACTGGAACCACTCGATGTTCTGGCAGATCATGGCGCCCAAGGCGGGCGGCGCGCCCGGAGGCAAGCTCGGTCAGGCGATAACGACCGCATTCGGCGACTTCGCCAAATTCCGCGAGCAGTTCAGCGCTGCCGGAGTCGGGCGGTTCGGGTCAGGATGGGCGTGGCTGATCAACAACGGGGGCAAGCTCTCGATCATCAGTACCCCGAACCAGGACAATCCGCTGATGGAAGGCCAGAAGGCCATCATGGGTCTCGATGTGTGGGAGCACGCCTACTACCTCAAATACCAGAACCGGCGGCCGGACTACATCACTGCCTGGTGGAACGTCGTTAACTGGAAAGAGGTCGAGAAGAGATTCCAGGATTGACGCTGCAACTGCAACTGAAGACTGCCGGCCAGGAGCCGACGGCTTTAAAGCTGTGAGCAACGGGCTTTACTCCGTCGGGACGCGATGGGCGCAGATCGGTGTAAAAATGCCCGCTTTTTCCGTCACGCCGCGACGGACGGGTTTGCGGTAATCAGCCCGTAGCCGAATGCTGCCCCGCTGATAGCGCCCGGCAGGTAGTCTTCAGTTGCATTTGCAGTTGCTCCTACCGAGCCGCTTCCCCCTCGAGGTAGGTGTACCCCTCCAGCCCGGCGATGTACTCGGCGATGAAGGTGTTTGCTTCCTGGCGCGCGAGCGATGTCGCGTTCGCCACCTTTCGCCTGAACGTCGCCAGCAGGTCGGACGCGCGGAACTGCACGTACGCCAGGACCTCCGTCACGGTGTCGCCGTGTACGAGATCGGTCACCTCGTATCCCTTCGACTGCGACAGACGGATGTGCACCGCGTTCGTGTCGCCGAAGAGGTTGTGGAGGTCGCCGAGTATCTCCTGGTAGGCGCCGGTGAGAAAGATGCCGATGATGTACTGGTCGCCGTCGTTGAAAGGATGCAGCTCGAGGCTCGGCCGCCAGGTGCGATCACCGATGAACCGCTCGATCTTGCCGTCGGAGTCGCATGTGACGTCCTGAATCGTACCGCGCCGCGTCGGCTCCTCGTTCAACCGATGGATCGGCATGATCGGGAAGATCTGATCGATCGCCCAGCTGTCCGGCAGCGACTGGAAGAGTGAGAAGTTGCAGAAGTAGCGGTCAACCATCGTTGCTTCGAGATCGTCGATTATATCCGAGTACTCATCGCGGTTACGCTGCGCGATCTTCGCTACCGCCGCGATCGTGGAAAGGTAGATTTGTTCCGCGATCGCGCGATCCCGAAGAGTGAGCACACCGCTGTTGAAGAACTCCTGCGCGCGTTCCTTGTCGAATGTCGCGTCATGATAAACCTCGCGGACACGCTTTTTCGATACGCGCTTCGAGAGCGAAGCGTAGTCGGCGGCCATCTCGTGGAGAAGCATGTGGTGCTCGTCGGTCAGCTCCGGCACCGCGTTGTCCGCCTGTGATTCGACATCGATGACGCTCAGAAGCAGAAGTGCATGGTGAGCTGTCAGAGCACGGCCCGATTCGCTGATGATGTGCGGCATCGGTAGCTCGTGCTGCCGGCACGCCTCGGCGATCGTATAGATCACGTCGTCCGCGTATTCCTGAAGCGAGTAGTTGACACTCGCCTGCGACGTCGAGTTACTGCCGTCGTAATCCACGCCAAGACCGCCGCCGACATCGACGTGAGTGATGTCGACACCGAGTCCTCGCAGCTCCGCGTAGTATCGGGAAACCTCCTGCAAGCCTGCCTTGATGTACCGGATGTCCGTGATCTGAGATCCGAGATGAAAGTGAATCAGCTTCAGGATGTCGAGACGGCCCTCGCTCTTCAGCCTGTCGACGAGCCTCACCAGCTGCGCCGTGCTGAGACCGAACTTCGACTTTTCGCCGCCACTCTTGGCCCAACGCCCCGATCCCTCGGAGTAAAGCTTGACGCGCACGCCGGCGGTCGGCGTGACGCCGAGCTCGTCGGCGACCTGGAGCAGGACGTCCACCTCGCTCAATTGCTCGAGCACGATGAAAACCTGATGCCCGAGCTTCTGACCCATCAAAGCCAGGCGCATGAACTCTTCGTCCTTATAGCCGTTGCACACGATCATGTGATCCGTGTGCTCGGCCAATCCGAGCACGGCCTGCAGCTCCGGCTTACTCCCGCACTCGAGGCCGACGCCCGCCACTTTTCCAAACTCGACGATCTCCTCGACCACGTGGCGCTGCTGATTCACCTTGATCGGGTAGACCGTGGTGTAACCGCCTTCGTACGCGAATTCCGCGCGTGCCCGCGAAAATTTCTCGTTGAGCGATTCGATTCTCGAGCGCAGGATATCGGAGAAACGCAGCAGCAGCGGGAGGCCCACCCCCTGCTCTTCCAGATCGTTCGCCAGCTCGAAAAGATCGAGCTCCCGATCGGTTTTTTCTCTGTCGGGCCGCACTACCACATGACCCGCTTCGTTGATGTCGAAGAAACCGATTCCCCACCCCTCGATGTTGTAGAGGGAACGTGCCGAGTCGATCGTCCAGGGCTCCGACACCACCGCCGGGGCGGGAGTGTGCGGACTCTTCGATACTGGTGGAATGCGGGTGCCGGTCATCACACCATTTTAGGGCATATCGCGCTCCAGTGGTACCGGCTGACGCTCACGGATAAATCGTCTCGATCTTCCAGCCGGCTCCAACACGCGTATAAAGGTGTCGCTCGTGCAGGCGATTGGGCTTGCCTTTCCAGAACTCGATTCGCTCTGGCCCGACTCGAAAGCCCGACCAGTATTGTGGACGCAGGACGTCTTTGCCCTCGAATTCCCTTTCGTATTTCTGCACGCGCTCGTCGAGCGCCGTCGGGGTTTCAAGAGGCTCGCTCTGACGCGACGCCCACGCTCCGATCTGGCTGAGGCGGTGTCGCGTTGCGAAGTAGGCATCGGCCTCCTTATCCGCGACTTTCGTTACCGTGCCTTCGATCCGCACCTGAATGTCGATGGTGGGCCAGTAGAAGCAGAGCGCCGCCTTGGGGTTGGAGAGCAGGTGTCGACCCTTTCTGCCCTCATAGTTCGTGTAGAAGACGAATCCGCGCTCGTCGAATGCCTTGAGCAGCACGATTCTCACAGACGGCTGGCCGCCATCTTCAACCGTGCCAAGCGCCATCGTACTCGGATCGGGCAGAATCGAGCGATCGATCTTTTCCGCGAGCGCGTAGACGCTCCGGAATCGCTCTATCGGATCCGGCGGGATCAACTAATACCTCGCCATCGTCGGATCGACTTCGTCGATCCAGCGAAGAATTCCGCCAGCGAGATTGCGGACTTCGGACACGCCGGCATCGGCGAGCTGTTGGGCCGCATGCATGCTGCGCGCGCCAACCTTGCAATAGAGAATCGTCTCCCGCCTCTTGTCGAGACGCGGAATCTCCTCGGCAATGCTCGCGAGAGGAACGAGCCGCGCGCCCGGAATGTGCCCGATCTCCCACTCGTACGGCTCACGAACGTCGATTATCTCGAGCTTTTCCCCTTTTTTCAATCGAAGCGCGAGCTGTGATGGCTGGATCTCCTGAATCACACTCGGCACGTGCGCGCCGGGGCCGCTGCAGAACTCGTCATAGTCGATGAGCTCGGTGATCTCGTGCGTTCCACACGCCGGACAACCCGGATCTTTCTGAATGGCCAGCGTGCGGAACGACATCTTCATGACGTCGATCGTGAGCAGCTTGCCAACCAGAGTGTCGCCAAGCCCGAGAAGCATCTTGATTGCTTCCGTCGCCTGAATCGTTCCGACGAGGCCCGGCACAACGCCAAGCACGCCACCCTCGGCGCAGCTCGGCACGAGATCCGGCGGCGGCGGGTCACGAAAGAGACAGCGATAGCACGGTCCCTGTGCAGCACCGAACACCGACGCCTGCCCCTCGAAGCGGTACACACTTCCGTAGACGTTCGGGATTCCAAGCAGCACCGAGGTGTCGTTGACGAGGTACCGCGTCGCAAAGTTGTCCGTGCCATCGACGATGACATCGTAACCGCGCGCGATCTCCAACGCGTTTTGCGATGTGAGTCTCGTTCGGTACGGCTCGATAGTCACGTTCGGGTTGATGTCGTGCAGCCGGTCGCGCGCCGAATCGATCTTGGAGCTGCCAACGCCCGCGGATCCGTGCAGTATTTGCCGCTGGAGGTTGGAGAGATCGACGGTATCGAAATCGACGAGGCCGAGCGTGCCAACTCCCGCCGCGGCAAGATAGAGCGCGACGGGCGACCCGAGCCCGCCGGCACCGACGAGTAGCACGCGTGACCGCTTGAGTGCGCGCTGCCCTTCCTCTCCCACCTGAGGAAGAAGAATATGGCGGCTGTAGCGAACCAGCTCCTCTCTTGTGAGCTCGGTGCTGTCGCGTCCGGCTTCGGTGTCGGCGTCCATAGTATATTGCGCTCTGATTCAGTTGCCTCGACTACAGGACGCTAACCATTGTCCGTCCTTCCAGCAACGCTTCCGACGCCTTCGCCCCCGCAATGCTATTCAAACGCTTCTACGACGATAATCTGGCGCAGGCAAGCTACCTGATCGCGTGTGAACGGACACGGGAAGCTGTCGTTGTCGACCCCAATCTCGACATCGCCCAATACACCCGCGCCGCCGGTGCCGAACACGTGCGAATCACTCACGTGACCGAGACGCATATCCACGCGGACTTCGTGTCGGGTGCGCAAGCGCTGGCCGCCGCGACTGGTGCGAAGCTGCACTTATCCACCGAGGGAGCGAAGGATTGGGGGTACACGAGTGATGCGCTCGAACGCGCAGAGCCGCTGCGAGATGGATCAGAGATCTCGTTCGGCAAGGTTCGGGTGCGGGCCGCACACACTCCTGGCCACACGCCGGAGCATTTGACTTTCTTCGTTTCCGATCTCGAGCGCGGCCCGGAGCCCGTGGGGGCGCTGACTGGAGACTTCGTTTTTGTGGGCGACGTGGGTCGACCCGATCTGCTGGAGCGCGCGGCCGGCGCGCGCGGCACCATGAAACGCTCCGCAGCCGAGCTATATCGCTCCATACGGGAATTCAAAGAGCAGCCGGATCATTTGCAGATCTGGCCGGGGCATGGCGCAGGCTCCGCCTGCGGCAAATCGTTGGGATCCATGCCACAATCCACCCTCGGCTACGAGAAGCTGTTCAACTGGGCATTTGCGGAGATGAGCGAGCGCGAGTTCGTCCGCAGGGTGCTGGAGGATCAGCCCGTACCGCCCCGCTATTTCGGCGCGATGAAGAAAATCAACCGAGGCGCGCACCCAGTCTCGGCGCCTCAGATAGTACCGCGCGAGCTCGGGTCTGACGATCTCGATGCGGCTCTGAGAAATGGGGCAGTCGTCGTCGATACTCGGCCCGCGGAGAGATTTGCCGGCGGTCACATTCCCGGAACACTCAACATCCCGCGCAATAAGTCGTTTCTGAATTGGTGCGGGGCGCTCGTTCCCGAGAACAGCGACCTCTATCTGATCACGGATGCAGAAAGCGACGACGCAGTGAAGCTTCTGTTCTCTGATCTGGCCAAGATCGGGCTCAACCCCAATCGCGGATATTTCGGTCATCAGATCTTTTCTGGCTGGGCATCAGCGCACGGAGAGCTGGAGAAAGTTCGTCAGCTCGACGCTGCCCAGCTCAGGAAGACGGCGAGCGATCAGCATGTCCAGGTAGTTGACGTTCGCGGCCCCGACGAATGGCGGCGCGGGCACCTTCCGGGAGCAATCCACATCCCGCTCGCGGCTTTGCCTGACCGGATCGGCGAGCTGGATGCCTCCGCTCCGATCGTCCTGCACTGCAAGGGAGGTGGGCGGTCGGCGATCGCCACGAGTTTTCTCCAGGCACATGGGATCGCCAACGTTTCGAACCTCGCTGGCGGTTATGAAGGCTGGGTGAAGAGCGGGTTCGAGGTAGCGGAGTAACCGCGCCACCATGAGTCATCCCGTTTTCGTCCCCGCTCCGCTTGGGCGCCGACGCCGGGCGCAGGAGCCTGCGAGCTGGAACGAGCGTCTGGCGGCGCTGCGCTACGTACCCGCGCTTTTCCGCCTCATCTGGCGAACACACCGCGGCTACGCGACTGCGATGATCGTCTTACGCGTCGTTCGTTCAGTGATCCCGGTAGCCACGTTCTGGGTCGGAAAGCTGATACTCGACTCGGTCATAGCGGCGAAGAGCGGGAACGGAAGCCTGACCCAGGTGTGGCGCTACCTCGCGCTCGAGCTGGGGATCGTCCTGACCGGCGAGATCCTCGCCCGAGCGTCGTCGCTCGTCGAGAGCCTGCTCGGCGATCTTTTTTCCAACGCGATGAGCGTCCGACTGATGGAGCACGCCGCGAAGCTCGATCTCGCGCAGTTCGAGGATCCCGAGTTCTACGATCACCTCGAGCGCGCCCGACGACAGACCGTCGGCCGAATCGCGCTCCTGACGCTGCTGCTCTCCATGTCCCAGGACGCACTCACGCTGTTGACGCTCGCTGGAGCGCTGATCGCGTACAGCCCGTGGCTCCTCCTGCTTCTCGCGATCGCGGTGATACCGAGCTTCCTGGGAGAAACCCACTTCGCATCGCTGGGCTACTCGCTGCTTTTTCGCTGGACCCCGGAGAGGCGGCAGCTCGATTATCTCCGCTACGTAGGTGCGAGCGACAAGACGGCGAAAGAAGTGCAAATGTTCGGGCTCGCCCCGTGGATAACGGAGCGATACGCCACGCTGTCGCAAAGATTCTACGAAGAGAATCGGGATCTTTCGATACGGCGCGGGATGGTGAGCGCGCTTCTGTCGATTCTGGGCACGATTGGATACTACGCGGCGTACGTAGTAATCCTGCTCCATGCGGTGCACGGCGACATCACGATCGGGATGCTGACTTTCCTCGCGGCGTCCTTCGCTCGAGGCCGCGACGTAATCCAGAGCATTCTTCTTTCGGCGAGCAACGTCTACGAGCAGGCTCTGTACCTTCGCGACCTTTTCGTATTCCTGGGCATGCGCCCGACCATCGAGTCGCCGCCGAATGCGCGTCCGGTGCCGAAGAAGGTCCAGTCAGGCTTCGTTTTCGAGAACGTTGGCTTTCGATATCCGGGAAGCGAACGGTGGGCAGTCCGAAATGTGGACATGGCGCTCGAGCCCGGTGAGCGCGTGGCACTCGTCGGTGAGAACGGGGCGGGAAAGACCACCATAACGAAGCTGATGGCACGGCTCTACGATCCGACCGAAGGCAGAATCACGCTCGACGGGGTCGATCTCAAGGAGTACGATCTCGTGAGTCTCCGTCACGCCATCGGGGTCATCTTCCAGGACTTCGTGCGCTACGACATGCGGTTCGACGAAAACATCGGCGTCGGCGAGATCGAATCGGTTCGCGCCGATCTCGAAAAAAGCAACGGAACGCCTCAGTCAATCAGCGCTGCCGCCGAAAATTCTCTCGCCGCCTCGTTGCTGCCGAGGTTCACCAAGGGTTATCAGCAGATGCTTGGCAGAAGATTCGACGACGGCGTCGATCTCTCCGGCGGCGAATGGCAAAAGATCGCGCTTGCGCGGGCCTACATCCGCGACGCGCAGGTGCTCATTCTCGACGAGCCGACCGCGGCGCTCGATGCACGGGCCGAGTACGAGGTGTTTCTTCGCTTCTCGGAGCTGGTGGCCGGGAGGATGGCCGTCCTGATCTCTCACCGCTTCTCCACCGTGCGCATGGCCGACCGGATCATCGTGCTCCGGCACGGCAAAGTCGAAGAGCAGGGCTCGCATGAAGAGCTCCTCGCAAAGCACGGACTCTACGAGGAGCTGTTCACAATGCAGGCTGCGGGATACCGCTGACCTTAAGGCCGCTTTGAGCTAGGGGCTCAAGTATTTCCTGACGCTATTGTGGAATTGGTATCACTTTCCACGTTGCCTGGTCAAAAGTTCCGGCTGGGAATTCTTCGTTGATCCGCACGTTCGCATATTGCTCGCGCCACACTGGCCGACCGTTGCGAATCACCAGGAACTCGGTTGGAATCTGATAACCCTGAATGTCCTTGTAGTTCTGGACACGTATGTCGCTGACGATCGTACGGTCGGCGGTCTTGTTGCGCTGGATGAAGCGCAACAGAAGCAGTCGGTCGGCGTCGACCCACATCTGGTTGGAGGTCGAGTCCCCGGCTTTCGCTCCGACAACGTAGACCGGCCGGCCTTCCCACTCATCGGTGCGGATCACGTCCGTGTCGACGTTCAGCGAGTCGAGTCCTCGCATGATCGTCGCCACCGGCGCCGCGTACACGTCCGCGGTGAGGAGCAGAAGTGGAAGCACCGAAGGCCGGAAGTCGACGCGGATGCCGTTGTCGAACGAAGCGACCTTGCCATCAACCTGTACCAGGCCGCTGCGCTGCGTAGCCGGCAGGAACGCGATCCGCAGCTTTCCGGGGACTTCGAGGTGCTCGTACCACTGTGACTTCTGCTCCTGTCCCGTAGTGGTGTACGCAATGTTGTTCTGCAGAAAGCTCATGGTCCTGAGATACTTTCCCGCATACAGGTCGTGCATGGCCTTCACGACTCCGCTGCCGCTCGTCAGCCGTGCGGCCGACACTTTGGCAGCTGACTTTGACGGAGCTGGTGTTCCCGCACCACTCTGGAAATACGAGCAGCCTGTGACACCGAGAGCGGCGAAGAGAATTCGTGTGCGCATCATTTATTCTCCGAGTTCCGTGCGATACAAAAGACCGTTGAAGAGCAGTTTGAACGTACCATGCGGCTGTGAGCGGAAATAGGGATCGGGCCCGTACAGCACCAGCATTCCCTTCCCTACTGGCGCTTGAAGAACTTCTGTTACCCCGTTCAGATATTTTTGACCCAAAGCCCAGCCGCTGCGCAGCGGTGTCGGCTCGTCGATCCAGGCAATTCTCCTGATACCGCGGGCGTCAGCGCCAGGAAGCAATGTGAAAGCAGGGGCGTTGTCGAAATAGAAATCAGTTGCGGCGCGGACTCCCTGTGCGAGCGCGGCTGTAGTGTCGACGCGGAGGCGGAGGATCGAGCCCGGAACGTAAAAGCGGTTGCGTGGCAACGGCCGTCCCGAACTGTCGGCCAGTGCATTGGTGATCGGGAGCCCAAGCTGCAAGGCGAGATCAGTGGCCGACCCGATAGCGAGAACCGTCCCTCCCGCATTCAGGAACTCGAGGATCTGCGGGACCGTCTTTGCCGCAGTCATGCTGCCGACGCGGTCTCGATACTCAGCTGGAACATCGCTCGGATTGACGCGAGGACCGCCTCGCGCGCCCGGACGGACGAAGTTTGCCCCGTCAGGAAAAATGAGGACATCGAATCGGGAGATGAGATTCCCGGCATCGAGCGCTGGGGGATATACCACCTGGTATGGAAACTCGAACTGCTCGAGAATAAAGCGCGCCCATCCAGAGGTGATCGCTCCTCCGTACTGATCCCAGAGCCCGATCCGCGCCGGCTGTAGTCTCTTCAATGAACCGCGCGAGATCGAGCTCGCCAGCGGGTCGAAAACGATTCCCTTCTCCTGCGCGAGCTGCGAAAGGAGGGCGGCGGTAGTCGGTTTCGCCGCGACATAGAATGTCCCGGCGTCGTAGTTCTCCCCGTTGATCTGGCGCGGGGTGCTGAAGGTGTAGACCTCCTCACCACGCGCCAGAAGCCGATTGACCGCGGCGAAGGCATCGTTGACGGAATGGCTAAAAGCATAGCCGGCTAGGCCGCGAGCAACTCGAGAAGTGGGGGGGTTGGCGAAGCCGACCACCGGCGTGAACGGGCCACTGAAAGAATCCAGAATGCGATCGAATTGCACGCCCATCTGATAGGCGAGCGTCCACCCGGCGTTGTCGTATGGAGGCGTGGGCGGACCACCTGGATACGGGATGTCGTTCGGATGATCCTGTGGCTCGAGCATGTCGAGTATGTGCGGGCGGAACGCCTGCGCCGTCTGCACAACGAACGAATTCGCGGGATAGCTCTTCCCCGCCACGGTGAAGGCTGCGGTGGCGCGCTGCACGGCGATTCCGTTCTTGATCAGGGCGTTGACGAACTTCGTTGCGGTCAGAAAATCCGGCTGATCAGCCGGAATGATGTAGCCTCGAGCATCCCGATCGGCCGGATTCCTCATGATGCTCGCGTACTTCGCCAGCTCGTCCGGGGTCGACGTCATCGCGCGCCCACCACCGCCGCTCGCGTCACCCCCCTGAGGCCGCGCGCTGTCTGGCGGAAGCGCTGCCTGCAATGCCGCCACCTTCTTGGGTGTGATAGTCCACGTGTCGGTGCTGCCGCGCCGGATCGAGTTCCTCCCCATTTGATAAATGTTGTAGAGGAATGTCTCGCGATACCGCGACGCCACGTCGAGCACCGCGCGATTCGCGGTTAGCTCGTAGGCGATGGATTGAGCGAAGTGCCATTTTTGCGGCTGAATCGGCATCGGAAGGTCGCCCTTCGGAAGCAGCTTGTCCGGCACGAGCGGGATCTCTATCGGCGTGGGATTGCCGATCGCCTCCGTGAGGAGGCCGATCATGTTGTGGAAGTAGACGGTCGTCCTCAAGCCACCGTTCCACCATGTTGAGTAGCCCGAGCCGCTTCGCATGGTCGCACCCGCTTTCCCTTCCGCCACGAATCTCGAGTGCATCGCGGCGCCGACGAGATCGAGCTCCATCGGTACCAGTGGATCGAAGTTGTAGTTGAACGGATCCCTGAAGGGCGGCGCAAAGATCACCGTGCCGATCGGACCTGTCTGGTGATGGTTGTACATGATCTGCGGGTACCAGGCGCGGAAAAGAATGCTGTCCATCGCTTGCGTCTCCGGCTGCGAGGCCATGTACGCATCGCGATTGTTGTCGTGGCCGGCGTACTTGTGGTAAAGTCGCGGCAGTCTCGATGTTGTCCTCTTCAGCGTGTCGGCTTGACGCATGTACCAGTTGGAGACGAGATCCTGGCCATCTGGATTCGCTGGAACGCAGAGTATGATGTCGTCCCGCAAGAAGCGAAGAGTTTCCGCGTCGTTCCGACTCACCAGCTCGTACACCGTCTCGATCAGTTGCTGTGCCCCCAGCACCTCGGTGGCGTGCAAACCGCCGTCGATCCAAACCACCGCTTTCCCTTCCGCGGCCAACGCATGCGCCTGTGCGTCGGTCAGGTTCTCGGCACGCGCCAGTCGGCGTGAGATCTCCTGGTACCGAGCCAGCTTCTTCTGATTCTCGGGCGAAGTGATGATCGCCATCCACATCGGCCGTCCCTCGGCTGTCGTGCCGATGCGTTCCATTCTCATCCGATCGGATTCGCCATCGAGCTTGTGCCAGTAGTCGATCATCTGACTGTAGTTGGCGAGGAAGTAGTCGTCGCCGATGTTGTGCCCGAACTGCGCGCGCGGCGGGGTGATCCTGGTCTGCGCGGGCAACAACGCTGGAGCCGCGAGCAGAAAGGAGAGCAGAGATGGGGAGATCAGTCTTCGCATTGAATCACAGGTGGAAAATGGGCGCAGCCGACCGCGTGCTCCGAGAGAGCGATCGCGCCGAAACTTAATGATCAGGCGTTTAGGCTGCTGCGCCCGCGAGTGTCCGCGGCAATCACCACACCCGTGAGGACGATCGCGCCACCGACGAGCGTAGCAATCGTTGGAATCTGCCGAATCGCAGGTATGAACGCGCCGAGGAGCGTGGCGCCGACCGGCTCGCCGAGCACAGTCAGATTGACCACGTAGGCAGGGAGGAACTTGAGCGCCCAGTTCATTCCAGTGTGTCCGATCAGCATCGGACCGATTGCAAGCGCCGCAAAAATCGCCATCTCCCGGGGTGGTTGCGGCGCGAGCGCAATTCCCCGCGAAACGGCGATCACAGCGAGAGTAATGAACGCGGCCGAGTACACGATCGTGACGTATGCCCAGATCCCAAGGGATCGTCGGAGTCGGCGGCCGATCGTGTAGTAAATCGCCGCGGTCACCGCGGCGGAAATCGCCAGAAGATTTCCGAGGGCGGCGCGATTTCCCCCAAATCCCACGTCTCCCCGAAGGTCAGGAGCCGCGATTACCAAGGCCCCCGCGATGGCGATGGCGATCCCGAGAAGCTGCCGCCTGGACGGCGCTTCGCGCAGCGCGATTGCCGATATTGCAGCAACCACGGCGGGTTGAAGGCTGACGAGCGTGACCGAGGCAGCAATCGTGGTGAGGTGAATCGACGCGTTCCACGCCCAGAAGTGGAATGCGAGGGACATCCCTCCCGCGACCGCGAGCGCGGCCTCACGCCAGGTGATCCTCTTCCAATCGCGCCATTCGCGCGTTGCGATGAGAAACCCGCCGACAATTACCAGCGAGAACCCGAGTCGCCAAACCGCGATAACGACTGGATCGGCGCTCGAGAGGCGGACCAGCGGTCCGGCAATCGAGATCCCGAGGAGAGAGAGCGCGAGTACTGTGTATGGATTTCGCGGCATGACAAAAAAAAAGAGCCGGTGCATTTCAGCACCGGCTCTTTTTTCCAGACAACCTTAGTCGGTCTTTTGCGTTTTTACCAGACGCATCTCCGCGGCCGCGCGGCCCGCATGCCTGAGAACCTTGTCGTCGTACTGGTGACAGTTCGGCGTATTGCGGCCTCTCACGCATCCGTTGTAGCGGAGGAGTGCAAGGCGCGTGGTCGGCGCATCGATCAAGGCCTGCTTGAGGATCTGCACGCCATGGCAGATGTTGCTTTCGACGTCGAACAGGTCCTTCGAGCCGCAGCCCCACTTTCCGCTATGAAGCGGCATCACCTGCATCAGGCCGCGGGCACCCACAGAGCTCCGGGCGCGCGGATCCAGTGTCGCGTCTTCCGTAAGCAGGACGCCGACGAGAAGCGCGGGATCGATCTTCTCCTTCTGACCCTGCTCGACGATGGCGTCGGCAATGCGGAAGGCGAGACCACGGTCATGGGTGTACTGATTCAGAACCTCACCGATACGAAACGCCTGCTCGGTAGGCTGTGAAGCGTCGACGATCGCCGCGGGCAGTCTGAGGAGCTTGCCCGGGTTCGCGTAAAGCGGATGCTGCTGCGATATCGTCCACACAGCTCCGCTGACGAGCAGCCCGCCCAGTGCAACCGCATGGGATGCTGCGCGCATTGCGGTCTTCAGGGGCGAAGACAGCCTTGGCGGAGGTGCATTTAACGGCTTAAGTGACTTCTTCACAGGTTCTCCTGGAATTAGTACAGCCCGAACGCGCCTAAATGAGAGGGACAAGCACTCTCCCCTTCTCATCGCGGTACGCCCGGCCCAACCGATCCGCAAAACCGTGCAACACTTCCATATCCCGCTCACGAACGCGGTACTGCGCAGCTGTCGTCGGAAGCCTGTATGTAGCGATGCTCTCCGTCGCAGGCAGTTTCTTCACCTGCATCCTCCCCTTCACCAGCTCCGCGCCTCTGGGCTTGGCGAAGTCCCACATTCTTCGACCGATCTGCGAGTTCGTCAGCGGACAATCCGGATAACGCGCCCGGATGTACCGGATGAAGTACTCGTTGTCGATCAGCCTCTCCGCCTGTCCCACGACCGGCGCATCGTCCAGGTTGATCGCTGGCCTCTGCCCCGGTGGCGTATGCCAGCGCTTCAGGTCCTCGGCCTCCAGAGAGACCAGGATCTTGGCGCCAAGCACCGCCGCTATCTGTCGCAAAAGATCGAGCGAGACATTGTAGTCCTCGTCATGCTCGATATTGCGTATGGTGGACGGCGACACTGGTCTAGACAGACGTGCCGCAACGTCCTCGCGACGGAGACCTCTGAGCTTTCTGATTCGCTCGAGCTCCCGTCCAATCCATTCTGCCATTTCGAATCTATTGTGGTAATGCCACTGCTGAGATACGTATAACGGTACCTCTATTGACGCATTCGGTCAAGGAAAGTTTTCATTCTTGAACCAACGTCGGGAATCGAAAATGTCATCTATGTGAGGGAAGATACGCAAGTGCATGTCAGAGCATCACTTGCGGACTGGCGGGCTAGCTGGCAAAAGAGGTCAGATGTTTACATCCGACCCGCGCGACCCTATTGTGCCACCGAAAAACCGAGCATCTGGGTCGCGGCCTGCTCCGCGAACTTCAGCACCTTGCCAGAATAGGTGTGGCAATTGGGCGTATTGGTTCCGCGGACGCATCCATTATAGCGTTGTAGTGCAGATGAAACGGTTGGGGATCGCTTGATCAGATCCGCCAGGATGCTCACCCCGTGACAGATGTTGGAGTCGATCGCGAACAGGTCGGCCGAAGAGCAGCCCTTCCACTTGCCGGCGTGAAACGGCATTACCTGCATCAACCCGCGGGCGCCGACGAAGCTCCTTGCATTGGGATCGAGCTTCGCATCCTCCGTCAGCACCAGCCCGACAAGCAAGGCCGGATCGATGTTTTTCTTCCCTCCCTCTACCACGATCGCCGACGCGATCCTGCGGGCTAGAACGGTGTCGCTCGTGTACTTCCTCAGCGAAAACGCGACACGCTGGATCTCTACCAGAGCCTTGGCATCGGTCGGTGGGGTGTAGGGTTCCGTCCCTGGGGCCGCGGCGGTCACCAGCGCCGGCGGCAGGTGGAGCAGCTCGCCGGGCTTAACGAACTGAGGGTGCTGCTGCCGCAACGTCCAGACCGCCCCCGCTGCGAGAAGTAGCGCCGCACCGATGCCATGGAGCGCTGCCTTGAGAATACGCTGCCAGCGCGGGGCGGGTGGCCTGATCGGTCTCCGCACCGCGACGTTCGTAAAGGGATCTCCGACCCCTGACTGGCGCTTATCGTTCTCGAGGTCGGCCATGCCTCTTTCGGTTGCACCTCACATGCCAAACCCGGTATGGAGATTGCCCTCCCGCCCGTGCCCGCCTCCCACTACACTGATCCACAATGAAAGAGTCTGAGGGACTTTACCGCACGTTCCGCTTTCTGAAGAAGGCGCTGCTCGGTCTTGCAGTAGTTCTCGTTGGACTGGTTCTGTTCGGGTACTTCTTCTTCATGCGACACGTTGACGCTCCCAAAGCATGGACCGCGGCGGACAGAGAGCTCCAGGGTGGCATGCTCCACTATGGAGAAAAGGTGGAGCGCAAAGCGAAGGTGTTCATGCGCCGTCCCAGCGACTATTATCGCGGCGCCAATGGAATTCTCTACGCAACCAACGACCGGTTGATCTTCATCGGCGTTGCACCGGGTGACAAATTCGAGAATGCGGACGCGCCAGCAACGATCCTGTCCCAGGAATTCTCCAACGACACACTGCTCGATATGAAGGGCGGAAGACTCTACTTCCTGACCGCGCACGGCGTGACGGTGACGCACCCGGGAGTGCCGCGAGGCAACTTTGCGGCGGTGCGCGGTCAGGAGGTGGCCCTCGACTCGCTGGTCGACTACGTCAACACGACTCACGATGCCCAGCGTACCGCCGCCGCAAAGGAGCGGCGCCTCAGACAGGCGGTGGCCGCTTTGCTGAAGGAGCCCCTCTACTATAAGGTGAAGCGCGGTGACGCGCTCTTCAGCATTGCGAGGAAGTTCGAGGCTACGCCCGAGCAGATCCAGCAGTGGAATCAACTCGAGGGAGATCGGATAAAGATTGGCCAACGCCTGTTGGTAAAACCCGGAAAGAAATAGCTCACACACGACTCACAGAGGAGCACACGATCATGGACGATCTCAAGCAGACCCTGGACAAGCTGCGCGAAGAGCTGACGAACGCCGGGAAGCGGCTCGCTGATCTGGCGGAAAAGGGAAAGGCGGAGCTGCCGGCCGCCGCGAAGCGAATAGACGAGGAATACCAGCGCTTGCAGAAGCTGCTCGATGCTGCCGTGGACAAGCTGCGTCACAAGTAAAGGTTTCCCCACAGCGACCGCTCTCAGACCAGGTGCGGTCGCGCCTCGTGTCCGGCTCTGTACGCCGATAGGATCTGTATGTCCCCTACCGTCGGCGGTGCGATTGAATAAACGATCCCCAGGCGCCAACTCTCGTGCGCGAGGTGGTATCGCCTGTAAATGATATAGGGCGCATCCTGGATCGACCGCTGGACGGCGTCATCCTCGATGTCCGAGAGAGGTCTGTCGGGGAGACAGATCTCGGGCGGTGGTTCGTCCCCGAATTCCAGCCGCCTGACCTCGGCGCGGGACGTGATGAGCCAACATTCCATGGGGAGGCGTTCGGATCCAGGCGGCAAAAAAAGCGGAGCGCAAATTTGCGCTTCACGGGGGCTTCAGTCCAGTGCGTTCAGCGCCTTTCGATCAAGAGCAGGTGATGACCCACACCGACGGGTCAGCTGTTCCGATGGAGCACGTCTTCGGCGTCTTGGCGTGGATGGCGACCGCGTGCCAGTTTGGCGGGGGTCCAGGGTCGGTGGTCGCAGTGACCGTAACGTCCAGAGTCGGATTGAACCCCTGAGCGATTCCATTTCCCGCGAAGTAATTCCCATCATTGTCGATCGCAAAGAACTGTTCGTAGAGAGCAAAATTTCTGAGATCCGATTTCATGCTGGCGACGTACGCTGCTTCCTTCACGCCCACGAACTTGGCGATCGCAATCGCGGCGATAATACCGATCACCACTATAACCACTATCAGCTCGATAAGAGTGAAGCCTCTCCTGGCGATTCGCATGCGGAAGGGGAAGAAGTTGGCTTACACGCTCCGAGGGAATTTCTTGGCTTATCGTCAACCGCACAAGGCTAAGGTTCTATCTGCTCGCCTTTGCGGGGGCTTTGAGCCTGAACAAAGCCAGATACTGTCCGAAACCCTCAGCCTCGAGCCGCGAGACCGGAACGAAGCGCATCGCCGCTGAGTTCATGCAATACCTTAGACCCGTAGGACGCGGACCGTCATCGAAGACGTGTCCGAGATGCGAGTCGGCGGCAGCTGACCGTACTTCGGTGCGACTGTAGCCCAGGAGGCGATCCGTCTTGGTCTTGATGTTGGCCGGATCGAGGGGTCGCGTGAAGCTTGGCCATCCCGTCCCCGATTCGAACTTGTCGAGCGAGCTGAAGAGAGGCTCGCCGGAAACGACGTCCACGTAGATCCCCGCTTCGTGGTTGTCCCAGTAGTCGTTGTTGAAAGGAGTCTCGGTCACTTCGTGCTGCGTCACCGAGTACTGTAGCCGCGTCAATTTCTTCCTGAGCTCGGCGTCCGACGGTTTGACGAAAACACGGTGCGGGGCTGCGGTGGGAATCGCTGTGGGTCTTCTGTCCTGGGCCGAGGCGCCGGTCGCAAGGACGCCAAGGAGCGAGACAGCCGCAACCGATACAACGATTGACCTGGGCGCTTGATGGCGCGCGCCTCTTCTATAATAGGGCACAAGGGCTCCTGTTGGAATCGACGTTGCTGACACGTCTATGATACGCCGATTCGAGTCTTATGGTCCATGCCCCGTTAGAGGCCGCTATTTTTTTGCGGCGAGATGGAGCTCGATCCACGCCGCAAAGGCATCGATGAATTTTTTCAGGAACTCGCGGGTCGACTCGCTGGTGAGGTTTCCGCTCGCGTCGAAAAGTTTGTCGGCTCCGCCTATGTACGCTTCAGGCTGCTGCATCGCGGGGACGTTGAGGAACACGAGCATTTGCCGCAGATGGTGATTCGCTCCGAACCCGGCGAGCGCCCCGGGGGATACGCTCACAACAGCTCCCGGCTTCCCGTTCCAGGCGCTCTTGCCGTGAGGGCGCGAGGCGACGTCGATCGCGTTCTTGAGTACGCCGGGAACCGACCGGTTGTATTCCGGCGTGGCAAATAGAACCGCGTCGACCGCACTTACCTTTTGCCTGAACGCCACCCAATCAGCGGGCGGAGTGTTTTCCAGATCCTGGTTATAGTGTGATAGCTGCGCAATCTCTGGGAACTCGAGCTTTAGCGAGGAAGGTGCGAGCTTCGCGATTGCGCTCGCGATTTTGCGCGTGAAGGAATCCTTGCGGAGACTGCCGACGAAGACGCCGACGTTGCGTACGGGCGATGGAGACATGGATCTCGTTCGTAGAGAGAACTGGTTGCGACGGACGAGTAAGGAGTAATAGCAGCAATCACGCCATCTGTCGCAGATGCAAACAGCCCGGTTCGCAGATGCGAACCGGGCTGTTTGTGTGTTGCGAGCGCGTCTGAACAGCTAGATCAAGTGCAGCCTTGCGTAGGTGCTGGAACCCGCGCGAGGCATTCGGCTTCCGGGAACGGGAACCGGCTCGGCACCGTATGGCTCGGCAGCGCTTTGGGAAGTGTGCTGAGGAGCCCGAACCGGCGTGCGTCGATCCAGCGATGCCCTCCCTCGAACAAGAGTGAGTAGCGACGCTGCTTGAGTAGCTCAGCGACAAAATCGCTCTGGTTCACGAATGGACCACGCGGGGCGAGACCGCCGGATGTCGTCCGAATGAAGTTGATGTCATTCAACGCGCCCGTGAAATCGTTGGTGAAGTAGCGCGCTTCTGCGCGGAGCAGGATGAGCTCCTCGTTCCGGATGATCGGAATCGTCGCCGTGTTCGAATTGTAGATCGAGAATACCAGATCGGTCGTGACACCTTGAACAGTGCGAGGTGCCGACAACTGAGTAACCTTGGCAAGAGCGCGCGCGTCGAGTGTGCCGTTCGGCTGTGTCTCGGCATCTGTAACGATCGACGGATGCGCGAGGATCGCTCTCCCGGTCGGATCGAACAGCGCATTCTGAGTATCGCCCGATCCGGTGCTGTAGGACTGATAAGCGCCGAGCGTGAGGGGTGCGGTCGTGTCGAGAAACGATCCGTTCAACGCTGTCAGCACCGTCGCGTAATTACCTCGATATGCCTCTACGCGCGCCTTGAGCGCACGGTTTAACTTCGCGAACTCCACCGGCGTGGCAAAATTGGCGAAGCCCGGACTCAGCGCAAATGGAAACGCGCTTCCTCCGGCGTTGAGCGCCGTCAAACCGTCATCGAGAAGCGTAGCGATCAGGGTAAAGACTGCAGTCTTCGCGACTATGGGCGCCGGAGTAGCCGTCGGTCCGATATTCACGTCGATCGGCGCTCCCAGGTCATCGCGAGTATTGATGACATTCAGGTAGTCGAGCGCCTGGATGGTCTTGGCGAAACCCTGGACTGCCGTTTTTTGGGAGGCCGACAATCCGATCACTTTATCCACTGCTCCGAGGAGAATGTTCGCGTTACGAATATTCCGATACGGAGCGGCGAACAGGTTTCCACCGAAAGCAGGACTGCCGCCATCGAGCGGTCCAATCAACATCTCGGTTATGAAACGTGGATCTGCTGGGTCGAAGTTATAAGACTCGCGGCCCAGTATTCCGAGCAGCGACACGTAGCCATTCTGCTCGCCGATTCCTACCCGCGTCCCGACCAGCAATCCCTGCGAGGCTTGCGTGATCTTTGTTGGAGTAGGGTTGTTCGTCAGATCGTCGAGGCTCGTATTGTTGTAGTCCGGGACGACGAGGTCCTTGCATGCGCTGGCGAAGAGCAGCACGGCGATCACGTGCGTCACTCTCATCGATAGAGTTCTCATTGTAATCATGGTCAGAATCCCAGGCTCACCGAGAACCAGAAGCTCCGGCTCGGTGGGAAGGGGGCGACATCGATATTACGTCCGATCGGCTGGTTCCCGAAATTGCTCACCTCCGGATCCATTCCGGTGTAACCGGTAAACGTCAGCAAGTTGCGACCGCTGAAGCTCAGCTCCGCTGACTTTACGCCGCGCCCGAATCTAGAAACCATCGTGGGCGGCACTTCGAAGGACAGCGTTACCTCGCGTAACTTCATGAAAGAAGCATCCTCGACATACATCGCCGTTTGCTTGGGGAATAGCCTGAGGCGATTTGCTCCCTTTATGGTCTGGAGCGTACCCACCGTTATCGGGTCGGCGTAGTCGGCTGTGTTCGATCCAAGATCATAGAGGAATTTGGTGAGATTGATGATGCTCCCGCCGTGCTGCCAGTCCAGCAGGCCATAGAGACGCAGTCGCTTGAACCTCAAGGTGTTCGAGAAGGACATGGTAAAATTGGGATTTGCGTCTCCGATCTTGCGCACTACTGTCGACCCGTCGGGAAGGCTGTCGTTGCCCACGATCTGGGTCGCCGACGCACCCTCCTCGAACTGGAACGAGCCCAAAGCGGTTCCGAATCCAAGCCCCCTGAACGTCGGAACGGGGAGCGAAGTGATCTTGCTCCGGGTCGACGCAAACGACGTCCGAAAGATCCACTCCGTTTCCGCAGACTGAATCGGCACGAGGCTGACTCCTACCTCCGCCCCTGTCGTGCGGAGCTTGCCGCCGTTGAAGACTTCGAACCCAAACCCCGACGACGGCGCAAGGGTGCGCTTGAGCAGCAGGTCGGACACGTCTTTTCGAAATCCGGTCAGCTCGACTGCTCCACGTCCATGGGCGAAAGTCAAATCCGCTCCTGCCTCGAGCTCGCGCTGTCTCTCAGGACGAAGATTCTTGGATCCGACAGGCCCCTGCACCGGGACGACAATCCCCGGCAGGCCGGCAATATTCTCTACCACGCTCAGTGGTGTAAACTTCTGGCCGAATAACGGCTCATTTCCTGATTGGCCGTACGCGGCGCGAATCTTTACTTCCTCCATCCCTCGGAACGGCTGGGGGAATCGGAACGACCCGGAGAGCTTGGGATAGTAGAAGTACTTCTTGATGTCGCTGTTAGAGCTGCTGCGGTCGGCGTTGATTCCCGCCGTAAGGAGCAGACGCTCGCTCACCGTCAGGAATTCCTCCTGTGCGAAGAGGCCGAAATCCTCGACGCGCTGGCGCTGCTCGAGTACCCGCACATCGGTCCCTGCCCCGACAATCCCGAGTCCTCCGACGAGATTGCGGCTCACAATGCGCGAAATGCGGAGATCCCGGCTCGACCCGTTCACCCCGACCGATGTGGTCGCCGTGAAGGCGCCGCTCAGTGGCGTGAACGTGAATACTCCGCTCGTGCCCAGGTTGAGATTCACATTGTTGCTGTTGCTGAGGAGCGCCGTACCTGCCTCGCCATCGTCGATCGGCTCGAACTGCAGCTCGGCGGGAAACAGAAGAGAGTTCTCCTGAGAGAACTGGTCAGCTCCTCCGTTCAGCACGAACTTGAGATTATAGCCTTGCCGCTCGATCGCATTCAGCGTCAGCCGACCAGCCAGGATCGAGCGCAACACCTTTTCGTCGTTCTTCATCAGTGCCGCTGTCTGCAACGGGTTGCTGATGTTGCCGAAATGATTCGGTGGATAGGTTCCGTCGGGATTCCGGCGTAAGTCAAGAAAACTCGGCGTAAACGGGAAAACCATCCAGAAACTCACGCCCGCGTTGTCGTTGTTGGTGAGTCCGCGCTGGGCGAGTGACTTCGTGGCACTCGTCTGCAAGCTGAAGCTCAGCCGCTTCCCGAAATCCTGATCGAGGTTCGCGCGGACCGCTTGCTTCCCGTACCCTGTATTATCGATGATTCCGCCGTCGTGCTTCCAAAGACCTGATGCGAAATAGCGTGTGTCCTCATCACCACCGCTCAAATCGACCACGCTTTCGCTCGACATTGGAGTCCGGCCCGCCAACTCGCGCTCGTGATCATACACGACGCCGGGGGTGAAATAGGTGGCCGCGGAGGCTCCCCACGCCGCCGTTGCTTCCGCCAGCGTATTGAAGGTCCTCGAGCCAAGCGTGTTGGAAATCTTCGAGAACCCGATACGCTGCGTAGCGTTGATACGCTTTTCTCCCGATCTTCCGCGCCGAGTGGTGATGATCACCACGCCATTCGACGCTCTCGAGCCGTAGATTGCCGATGCCGACGCTCCCTTCAACACCTCGATGTTCTCGATGTCGTTGGGGTTGAGATCCGCGATGCGATTGACCTGCGCGTCCTGGGTGAGTGACGGATTCGATCCCTGAGTGGACTTGGTTACGGCATTCTGGTTGGAAGGAATGGCGACGTTGCTCAGCACGACGCCGTCCACGACATAAAGAGGCTCTGACGAGCCATTGATCGACGTCACGCCGCGGAGCCGCATCTGCATTCCTCCACCGGGCGCTCCCGAGTTGGCCTGGATGGATGCGCCGACGACTTTTCCCTGCAGCGCCTGCTCTACCGTCTGGGCCGAGACGCGTGAAACTTCCTCGCCGCTCACTGTCGCGACCGCGTTTGCCAGGTTGCGTCGCTCTACCGCAGTGGCCTGGCCGGTGACGACGACATCCGACAGACGAAGCGGATCGCGAGTAAGACTGATACTTATTTCGTTCTGACCGGGCGGGATAACGATCTCGACGGGATTGCTGCCTATCCTGCGGATCGCGATCGTGATGCCGCCTGTCGGAACATTTCCCAGCGTGAATCGCCCCGCGGCCCCACTCGTCGTGGTGAGCGAACTGCCGCGCACCGAGACTCTAGCGCCCTCCAGAGGTTGTCCCGTCGATGCATCGGTGACCGTACCGGTCACGGTGCGGGTCTGCGCAGCCGCTGGAAGGGACAACAGCAACGTTGCGATTGCCACCAAAGCACATCTCAGTCGCATAGGGCCTCCCGTTCCAGAAATGAGAATGTGGCCGACACCGTCCAGCCCAACGACGCGGCCATCGCCCGATGGCGCTGCGCTCGGCGTTCCGGAGGCGGTCGGACTTACACCTCTACAGCCGAGCTAACGTCCTGTCAATAGCGCGTTGTGTTTGTCTCTACGAGGCGGTGGCGGTCATGATGCCCCACATCCAGTTTCGCCATACGCAGTCGATGTCGGAGAATCCCGCTTTCGAGAGGAGCTCGGTGTGATCCGGCAACGTGGTATAGTGATCGTGCGCCGCCGCGTGCTGGAGAAGGCTCTCAATCTCCTCCGGCGTGCAATGACCGCGTTCCCGACAAAAATCCAGCCACCGTTCCCAATTCAGTCGATGATTGGATTCGGGCTCGCCGCGAATCTGGTCGGCGAAGCAAAAACGACCGCCGACTCTCATCAGAGATCGGATGCGTGCATACAGTGTCGCTTTGTCCTCGACGTGATGCAGGCTTATCGAGCTGACTACGACATCGAACGGTCGTGCGGGAAAATCGAGCTCTTCGAACCGCTGCACCAGCAAACTGACGGATGGCATCGCCGAAGATTTTGCTTGATCGACTCGCGACCGCGTGAGGGCGATCATCTCCGGCGACGCGTCCACAAAGGTCAGCGCGCCCCGCGGAAACTTCGCTACAAGCTGGAGTGAAAGGTTACCGGTGCCACATCCCAGCTCAACAACGGACTCCGCATCCGGTGGAAGGTATTCCAGCAGCCGAGTGACCATCTCGTCATATCGCGGAACGGCGCGTCGTATCAGCGAGTCGTAAGACTCGGTCATCGATGCAAAGTAGCCCCACGCCGACGGTGGTAATTCCTGCCGCATTGGACGCCTCTTTACGATAAGCCTTCCGAGGGAAAATCTAGACAGAAAAAAAAGGCGCGGATTTCTCCGCGCCTTTTCCGAATTTTGGCTATCAGCGGGGTGCGTTCGGATCGTTCATTCCGCCATTCGTAGTTCCCGTTCCTGATGCAGCACGTGAATTCAGATTCATCCGGTCGTCCGAGGCCGTTCCAGTGGTCACGTTGCGAGTCCCGGGCGAAGTGGTGCTTGAGGAGGCGAACGTCTCGCGTACGACAGTGCGATCCCGCCCGCGAAAGAGCGCGAAAAGGACGAGAAGTACAAGTACGGCCACTGCAAGCATGCCCAGCACTCCGCCGGGGAAGCTCCGGGTAGTGGTGGTCGTCGTCGTGACGGCGTCGGTCGCGGTGCTGCCGGTGATTGTCCCGGTCGTGGTTCCCGCATCAGGCGTCCCCGGCGTAGTAGCCGTGCCCGTCGTGGTGCCAGGCTGCGTTCCGAGCGTTGTTGTGCCTGCGCCGGTTCCGGTGGCCTGCGCAGCTGTACCCATAGTACCCGTCGTCGTATTCGTGTTTTGACCGTAACTCGTGACCGCGAAGAGGCACAATGTCGCCCCTGCCAGTCCCGACATCAGTCTAAGGTGTGCGTTATGCATGGTTACCTCGAAGTGGAGTGTTTCTTCCGACCCCCGTCCTAAAAGCAGGTCTCACGCCAGAGGAATAAACGGGGCTGGAACGGTAGAGGCGACGATCGTGCTCTGGACGCGGTTCAAGATTTGAGGTTGATTCAGGAACGTCTGTCTGCAAATGAGAATCTGGAACGATGACAATCCCTACAGAGCCGATCGGCAGCATCCCCCGACCGATTCCGCTAATCGAGGCAGTCGCTACGGGAAGCATTGCGGAGCAAGACCTCGATCCCCTCTACGAGGCGGCCGTACGGGACACAATTGGGCGGTTCGAGGCCACCGGCTCTCCAGTCATCACTGACGGCGAACAGAGGAAATACCAGAATTTCTGGACGTATTCCGTCCATGGACTGGTGAACACTGCTCCCGACGGATTCAGGATTCCTTTTGCGGCCGGCCATACGCGCCGCATGCCGCGTCTGACGAAGGGCCCGTTCCGATATAAGCGATATGCGGACAGCTACCTTGACGTAGCGCTTCGATACGCACACCGACCGCTCAAGCAAGCTGTGATCTCGCCCTCGGCGTTGAGCCTGATGTACCCGGCTGACGAAATTCCCGGCTATTCGCGCGATGAATTCATCGAAGACCTGTTGCGCGAGCACGAAAACGAGATCCGCCGTTGTCTGCAAAAAGGGGCGTTCAAGGTTCAGATTGACTTCACCGAAGGGCGGCTGGCGATGAAGATCGATCCGTCCGGGCATCTGCTCAGCACCTTCGTCGATCTGAACAATCTCGCCCTGGCGCGGTTTTCAGCCGTCGAGCGTAAACTCATCGGCGTGCATACCTGCCCAGGTTCCGACCGCGATTCGACCCACAGCGCGGACGTCGATTACGCCGAATTGTTGCCGCTACTGTTCGAGCTGAACGT
The DNA here is from genome assembly GCA_035544855.1 of Gemmatimonadaceae bacterium. Classification (GTDB taxonomy): domain Bacteria; phylum Gemmatimonadota; class Gemmatimonadetes; order Gemmatimonadales; family Gemmatimonadaceae; genus UBA4720. Next base: position 26,801 of record DASZZU010000224.1, read on the forward strand.
GGGCTATTTCTGCATTGCCCTCGCCGGCGAAAAGGATCGCGTGCGGGTGCTGAAGATCATCCGCCAGCACATGAAACCGGATCGACACATCTTTGTCGGCGTAGTCTCGCCGATAGACCCGCGCATTGACAGCGCCGAGGAGGTGCGGGACCGAGTCATCGAAGCGGCGAAATACATTCCCATCGAGCAACTAGGAACCACTGACGACTGCGGCTTCGCGCCGTTCAGCGATGATACGTCAACGAGTCGCGATACAGCCTTCGCAAAGATTCAGGCCCGCGTCCAGGGCACTGCACTCGCTGCGGAACTCATAGACGGCAGATAAGCATGGATGGCGACGAAGAAAAGTTGCTGCATTCCGTGGCGCTGCAGAACGCCACGAGTATCCTTCTGGCGCGCCAGCGCGCGGAGCAGGAACGCGATCGAGCGCGAGCCGAGGCGGATGAGGCGCGGCAAGCAGCTCAGGCCGCCAATGAAGCAAAGAGTCGCTTTCTGAACATGATGAGTCATGAGCTGCGTACGCCGCTGGGCGCGATCGGTGGGTACGCCGCTCTCCTCGAAGAGGGGATTCCCGGCTCACTGACCGACGAACAGCGCAAATACATCGCACGGATACGCCACAACCAGGCGCACCTTCTTCGGCTGGTGAATGAGCTTCTGGACCTCGGCAAGATTGAATCAGGTCGGATCGCGCTGAATCCGGGTGTGGTCCCGGTGCCGAGGGTGGTCGATAGCGCGTACTCGATGATCGAGCCACAGGTCAGGGCTGGCGGACTGCGACTGGAAGTGGACGCAGGTGATCCGGATCTTCGCTTCCACGCGGATCGCGAGCGCGTCGAGCAGATATTGCTCAATCTTCTCTCCAACGCGGTCAAATTCACTGCGGCAGGTGGGACAGTGAGGATCACAGTGGCAGCGGAGGCAGACAAGATTTGCCTTTGTGTAGTGGACAGCGGCGTGGGTATCCCCGCCGACAAACTCGAAGCGGTGTTCGAAGCGTTTTTTCAGGTCGAGGCGTCGCGGAGTCGCACCTACGCCGGAACCGGGTTGGGGCTCGCTATCAGCCGCCAACTCGCCCGCGCGATGGGCGGTGACCTTATGGTGAAAAGCGCGCTTGGGGAAGGAAGCACGTTCACGCTCAGTCTGCCACGAAGTCCGAGCTAACCGAGGAGACCCCTACGGTCTGTAAATGAATTTTTTTCGCCCCGCACTTATTCTGAATGGATACTTGATTGCAGGATTTGATTCCTTCAAGATCGTCGAGAGATTAGCGGTGGGCGCTGCTACCGCCCCGTTGATGAGGCGCGGTTGATGAGGCGCGCATGACCCAGATGGTCTGGCGAGCTTGGGCTGTCTTCCTCGGTGCCGCGTTGATTGCCGCAACCACCGCCTGTCGACCCAAGCCGGCGTCCGTGGAAGAGCTCTACACCACTCGCGTGCTCGGACTCAGCTATCTCCAGCGAAACCAATTGCCGGAGGCTGAATCCGAGTTCAAGAAGCTCACCAAGCTCGCGCCCGACGATCCCCTCGGCTACGCGAACCTTGGACTCACCTACCTGCAAGCCGGTCGCTACGCCGAGGCAGAGAAGCAATTGCGGCGTGCCCGCGAGCTGGACCCGGCAAGCACGGAGGTGGGTCTCGTGCTTGCAAGGCTCTACTCGCTTACGGGACGTTCTTCGGACGCACGCGCGACGCTCGAGCGGCTCCGCCGCGACACTACCAGCAATGCTCACGTGCTGTACGCGCTCGCCGAGCTCGAAGCTCAGCAACCCGATAGCACTTCGGCCCGCAGGTACGAAGACCGACTGAGGGACGTGCTCGCGATCGCGCCAGCGAATCTCGCCGCGCGATTGAAGCTCGTGGATGCGCTCGCGCGGCGCGGCGAAGCTGACAGCGCCGTTCGGCACCTCGAGGAAGTGCGGCGGATACCCCCCGAGCCTCCAAAGGAGGCAAGGACGTATTTGGACAGCTCGATTCAGCTCCTACGTGCGGGAAAGCTCGTGCAGTCGCGGACGACGCTCGACCGCTTCTTCGGTCTGATGGAGGTCACGGCGCCGTATCAGGCGTCGCTCGACGACGTGAAATGGACTGAAGGTCCGATCGCTGGGCGTCCTGTCCTTAACTTTGCGCCGAAGTACTTCATCTCGCTCCGCGGAGTAAGAGAGCGAGCGTCGGTCGACCGGGCAAAATTCACCGATGCGACGAACGACGCGGGTCTCGCAAGCGCGGAGACCCGTATTGGAGCTGCCGCTGCGCCAGAGAGGCAGGACGGACTGACCGCCCTTGCCGCTGGCGATGTCGACGGCGACGGCACGGATGACCTATTCGTCTCGACGTGGTCGCCGGCACTGCGGAGATCCGTCGCACATCTCTATCGTGTTCAGGGCGGATTCGTCCGAGACGCTACCGAGCGCTCAAGCATCTCCCTTCCGCAGGGCGCCGCGTACGCCACCTTCGCGGACTACGACAACGATGGCTGGCTGGACCTCTTCGTCATCGGTGGTGAGGGACGCGGTCACCTGTTCCGCAACCGCGGCAACGGGACGTTTGTGGAGGTGACGGCGAAAGCCGGAGTTGCTGACCTCAAGGGAGCGCGCAAGGCGCTCTTCGTCGATCTCGATCACGACGGCGATCTGGACCTCCTTCTCGTCGCAAACGGTCAGCGCACCGTGTACCGCAACAATCTCGACGGGACGTTCACCGAGGCAACAGCAAGCTTCGGTCTCGCCGGCGGCAGCGACGCGCGCGACGCCGTCTTCGGCGACTTCGACGGCGATGGACGCATCGACGTCTTCGTTACGAACGAGCATGGCAGCGACGCCCTCTTGCACAATGGGGGTGCACAGCGCTTCAGCGACGTGACTGCTGCGAGTGGACTGTCAACGAGCGGCGGGTCTGGCGCCGCGGCGGTGGGGGACTACAACAACGACGGATTCCTCGATCTCGTCGCGAGCACGAATGGCGGCGAGCCGGCACTCTGGCTCAACAAAGGAAACGGCACCTTCACTCGCGACCGCCGGTCGAGTGCCGCAGTGCAGGCGCTCCGCTCTACGGCGGGATTGGCGGCGACGTTCGTGGACTACGACAATGACGGCTGGCTCGACCTCGTGGTCGTGGGCACGTCCATCGGGAGTGACAAGAGTTCTCCGAGCGTGTTTCTCTTTCGGAACGACGGCACCGGCAGGTTTCTCGATCGTTCGACGTTGGTTCCGGCCCCTGTGCGGGCGGCAGGGGCGTCCGCGATCGCCGTCTCGGACGTCGATGAGGATGGCGACGAAGATCTCGTGCTGATTGACGCCGCCGGCGCGCCGCGTCTCCTGCGCAACGAGCTCGGGAACAGCAACCTCGCCGTGAACGTGGAGCTCAAGGCGCTACGCAGCGGCAGTGGCAAGAACAACGCATTCGGCATCGGTGCGAGGATCGAGCTTCGCGCTGGCGAGATCTATCAGACGCGTGTCGCCACCGGGCGCGTTACGCACTTTGGTTTGGGTTCGCATCTCAAGGCAGACGTGCTCCGCATCGAGTGGCCCAACGGCGTACCGCAGACCGTTTACTTCCCAGGATCCGACCAGGACGTCGTCGAGCGCGAAATGCTCAAGGGGTCGTGCGCGCTTGCGTATGCGTGGGACGGGAAGCGCTTCCGGTTCGTGACCGATGCGATGTGGCGCAGCGCGCTGGGAATGCCGCTCGGCCTCATGGGTGGGACGAGCGCCTTTGCGCCCGCGGGCGCGTCGCAGGAATACCTGCGCGTTCCGGGAGATGCACTCGCGCCGCGCGACGGACGCTACGTCCTCCAGCTCACCGAGGAGCTCTGGGAAACGGCGTACGCCGACGAGGTCAGATTGATCGCCGTCGACCACCCGGATTCGGTGGACGTGTTCGTGGACGAGCGCTTTGTACCTCCGGGTGCGGTGAAGCTTCGTCTCTTCCAGGTCGCGCAACGCAACCTGCCACTCTCCGCAACTGATGAACGTGGCAACGACGTTCTGCCAGCGTTGCGCGAGAGCGACGACGCGTACGTGTCGAACCTCACGCCGACGAAGTATCAGGGCGTGATCGAGCCGCACGATCTAATCTTGGACCTCGGCGAAGCGGCCGGCCGGCCGCGAAGCTTCCTCTTCCTGCGCGGCTGGATCTATCCCACCGACGCCAGCATCAACGTCGCGCTCTCGCAGCAATCTTCGATCAAGCCTGCGTCCCCGTCCCTCGAAGTGCGCGACGCGAAGGGCCGATGGCACACGGCGATCGCGGACATCGGCTTTCCGTCCGGCAAGGACAAGACGATCGTGGTGGATCTGGCCGGGAAGTTTCCGACCGCTGATCATCACGTGCGCATTCGTACGAACATGCAGATCTACTGGGACCAGGCGTTCGTCTCTCGCGATCTCGCGAACAGCCCGGTGAAGCTTACGACGCTGGCGCCCCTGTCGGCCGATCTCCATTTCCGCGGCTTTTCCCGCATGTATCGCAAGGGTGGCCGCTACGGGCCGTACTGGTTCGCCTACGACGAGGTGGCGAAGGAGTCACCATGGCGACCAATCGAGGGCGCCTTCACGCGCTTCGGCGACGTGCTGCCGCTCCTCCGGAACCGCGACGACATGTTCGTGATCATGGGCCCGGGCGACGAGGCGACCATTGAGTTCGACGCAAGCTCCGCGAGCTCGCTGCCGCCGGGTTGGAAACGCGACTTTCTCCTCTACACGGGCGGCTGGATCAAGGACTCCGACCTGAACACCGCGTTCGGCAACACCGTCGGGCCGCTTCCCTTCCACCGGATGAAGGAATATCCGTACGCGCCGGGCGACTCATATCCGACCGATGCGGAGCACCAGCGGTATTTACGCGCGTACAATACGCGCATTTCGCAACGACGCTGACGCGTCCTCAGCGGAACCGCGATCGCGCAACTGACAGGAAGCTGTCCAGCCGGCGGTAGCGGTGGAACATCTCCACAACCGGGCTCGCGGCTCGCGGGGCTGTGGCTAGGGCGCGGAGCTGGTCGCACCGTTCCGTGCGTTGCGTGAGCGGTGCAGCCCCATGCTTCGTGTCACCTTCGCCCGGCACGCCAGCCGCCGGTGGCGGCGCAGTCGCGGATGTCGCGCGGCTGAATTCCGTTTGGGCGCGCACAGTGTCGGCCCCTTTCAGCGCAATGTAGCCCACGTAGAAGCGCGCCTCGGCGCTCTTGGCGTGCGAGCCGAGCACCTCGTTGAAGTACCGGCCCGCCGTTACGAGGTCGCCGCGAACCAGCGCCGCTTCGCCAAGGTGGAGCAGGGGGCCGGTTTCCTCCTTGTTGATTTCGTAGGCCAGGCGCAGATGGGTCTCGGCCGAGTCGAGCTGGAACGGCGCGTTGGCGTCGAGGCAGAGATAGAGGCTGCCCAGCTGCGAGTGGGTTCGCGCGCTCGACGGATTGCGGGCGATGAGGCGGCGCCACGCGCCCTCGGCGGCCGCGAAGTCCCCGAGGGCAAAACGCATGCTGCCGAAGTAGTAGAGTACGTCTTCGTGATCGGGGTTCAGCGCGAGGGCGCGGGAATACGTCTCTGCGGCCGCCTGCGTCTGGCGCGCGGTGCGCTCGAGCGTCGCTTCGCGGTAGAGCGCCCAGAAATCCTGGATCCGCTCGCGCGCCGTTTCCATCTCCTCGCCTTCCACCACCACGAGGCGCTGATTCGCGGGCAGGTTCGTCCGCACCTGGCGAACACCGCTCGGCCACACCACCACCAGCGAATCCACACGGGTGAGGGCCCGGACGCCGAAGTTCTCGATGAGGCTGTTCTGGGACAGGTACGAACTCTGCGCACCCACCTGGCGTACCTGGCTGACGCCGCCGGCGACGAGCCGCAGCTTGGCGCCGATCCCCTGCCGATTGCTCTTCGTGCCGCGCAGCTCCACCGCCAGCCAGTGGTTACGGTTGCCGCCGTCGTTGCGAAGCAGAATGCCGGGCCCACCGTTGTTCACGACGAAGACGTCGATGTCGCCGTCATTGTCGTAATCGGCGAACGCCGCCCCGCGCCCGACGTAGGCGTTACGGAAGTACGAGCCGCTCACCGCCGAAACGTCGAAGAAACCGTCGGCGGGCCCCCGGTTCCAGAACAGCTGGCTCCGCATCGGCACACAGCGTGTCGAATCCTCGGGAAACTGGAGCGTGCTGCCGTTCACCACGAACAGGTCGGGCCTGCCGTCGTTGTCATAGTCGATGAACGAAGTGCCCCAACCGACGTAGTCGAGCGAGACCTGGCCGAGACCGTAACGGTCTGCCTCGTCGACGAACGTGAGCGGGACCGGCCGGCGCTTCCTGGCTTGCGCGGTGAGCTGGGCCAGCTGGTTGTCGTAGAGCGCGTTCTCTTGCGCGAGCCAGTGGGTCAGGAAGAGGTCCTGGTCGCCGTCGCCGTCCCAATCGCCAACGGCGATCCCCATGGCACTCCGATAGTCGGCGACGTGCGCCTGGTCACTGATGTCCGAGAACTTCCCCTTGCCGAGATTCCGGTACAGCACGTTGTCCGACACGTCGTTGGCGACATAGAGATCGGGCCAGCCATCCTCATCGAGGTCCACCCAGGCCGCCCCAAGTCCTCGGCCCGTGGGATTCGTGACACCCAACGAGGAGGCAACCTCGGTGAAAGTCCCGTGACCGTTGTTGTGGAACAGCAGGCCGCGGTCCGGCGGGAATGACAGGGGGTTGATGCTCGCCGGATTCTCCACGTCGTAGCGCGCCGCCGATTTGCTGCGCTCCGGGCGCGTGTACTTCACGTAGCCCGTCACGTAGAGGTCGAGGAGCCCGTCGCGGTCGTAGTCTCCCCAGGCGGCGCCGGTCCAGAAGCCCCGCGGTCCACCGATTCCGGAAGCGGCACTCCGGTCGGTGAAGGTTCCGTCGCCGTTGTTGCGATAGAGGACGCAATGCCCGTACGCCGTGATGACGAGGTCGATCCAGCCGTCGTTGTCGAAGTCGCCCCACGCGACGGCCATTCCCCAGCCGCGGAAGTCGATGCCCGAGCGCGTCGTGACGTCGGTGAAGGTGCTGTCGTGGTTGTTGTGGTACAGCACCGTTCGCGCCGGCGACTGCGCCCGCGCCGCATCGGAGAGGGAGAGCGGCCCCACCTCGTTCGCGACGACGAGATCCACCCAGCCGTCGTTGTCGAAGTCGCCCCAGGCCGCTCCCGAGCCCATGTCCTCGGGCAGCTGCGAAGACCGCGTGCCGCTGAAGTGCTGAAACGAGATTCCCGACGCGCGGGTGACGTCTGTGAACGAGACTCTCGGGTAGTCCTTGGGGAGGGATCGTGCGAGATCCGCCGTCAGTCCCTCGACCGTCTCGCCCGGCCGGTATTGGGAATCAGGGCGGAACACCCGCCAGACCACGGCGGCGGCGACCACGAGAAACAGCAGACCGAGCGCGGCGGTCAGCCGAAGCAGGCGTTGCCGTCGCGTCACGCGCGTGATGCTTTTCCCCGCCTACTCACTGGCGCGGCTCACGTGGATCGTTTTCTGATCCTCGGACATCACCGTCACGGGCGCCGTGAGCCCCGATTCCTTGCCGAAGAGGAAGTTGATGAGGAACTGGTCGGCCTTGCGGTACAACAACCTGGCCTTGACGTGGAGCTCGGTGACCTGACCTCGCGGAACATGCACCGCGACCGTGCGGCTGAGCGGAGAGATCGAGTCGGGCAGTGTCTGGGTTGGCGTAGGAGCGTTGCTCTGCACGACCTGGCCGGGACAGATGAAGTTGAACTGCGCCTGGTCCGAGAATCCCGGGAAGAGCGACCGGCGGTAGCGGACGCCCACCATCTCCCACAGGTTGTGCTTGTCGATCAGGTGGCCGTACTGGTCCACCGGTTCGGCCTTGAGCATGAAGGCGCCGGGGGCGATGAAGTTCCCGGCATCGCGCTGGCCGGTCTGGAAAACCATGTTCCCAGCCTGGTCGGTGACGTCGACCTCGACCCACGCCTGAATGATGTCGAGCGGTCCGGTGGGGAAGTCGTGCCCCACCTTATTGTTGGTAAGAACGACATTGATCGTGATCGGGTCGCCGGGCCTGGCGTGGTCCGGGGCCATCACCTCGATCGGCACCGCGGGACCTTTTCGCCATTTCCTGGCGATCTCCGGAATCTCGATTTCACCACGCAGCCACTTCTCGGTCAGGCGCGTTTGCTCGTCCGCACCGGGCAGTTTGAGTGCGTGCGGCATGAACTGGTTGGCGGCAATGAACCGATGACTCCGGTGCTTGCCGTCGGACGGCGTCCGGTTGTAGTCGCGATCGTCGCCGCTCGCCGGATCGGTGGAGTTGTTGAGCGGCATGTGGCACTCGCGACACTCGACGGTCCGGGTGGGATCGTCGGGATGGTTCCAACGGCTCTTGCGCCAGGCGTCGAACTGGTTCTGCAGCTGCACCCACCCCACCCGGTTGATTTCCTTGTCGATGAACTGCTTGTGGCAGGCGGCGCAGAACTGGGGGCTCTTGAAGAGCTTGTGCTGCAGGCTCTCGACGTGGTAGCCGGGGTACGACCGGATGAGGAAATCGCTCACCATCCGCTGGGTGTTCCCCTCTTTCAGTTCGAACAGGTAGCGTTTGGGCTGGGTGATGACGTAGGCGGCGTTTCCCTTGACGTCCGTTTCCTTGATCGCGTGGCAGGCGATGCAGGAGATGCCCTCCTTGTAGCCGACCTGGTTGGTGAGATTCTCAGCGAAGATGTTCTTGGTGCCGGAGAACAGAGAGATAGGGTCGTGGCACCCGCCACAGTACCGCGTGGACTCGGGCCCGTTCTGCTCGCCCATCACCGTCTGCACTTTCTGGAACGCCGCGTCCATTGCCGAGTAGCGATGGGCGCTGACCGCCCATTCATCGTAGATCGCCTTATGACAGCCCGACGTTCCGCAAGATGCCGAACCGGCGAGCGACCGCGCGTCGTACGCGTTGCCGCTGCGCGTTCGAGCCAGACTCGGCGCGAAGGGGCGGTTGGCGCCGTAGACGTAGCTGTAGTCCGTGGGCAACTCGTTCACCAGCTTCGTGGGTCGGTAGAGCGCCGCGGCACCGGCGACGACGACGAACAGACCCACGGTGAGGAGCAGGGTTCTCGCGCCGCACCAGCGCGCGGCCGCGAGGAGTTGCGCACCGGCCGCCGTTTCCCGGTTCCGGGAGGCGCGCACCACCAGCGTCACGATGTGCGGCAGGGCGGCGGCGACGAGGGCGAACGTCGCGACCACGTGCGCGATATCCCAGCCGCGACTGATCCGGGTGGCGGCGATTGCCTGAACCGTGAGCACCAGGCCCGACACCGCAGCGGCGATCGTCGCAGCCATCGTGAAGTAGCCGGTCAGCTTCACGTGCGAGAGACGGAGCGCGCGATAGGTGCGCCAGTGACGCAGCTGGTACCACGCGTACGGGAGGATGAACACGAGCCCGACGATGGTGTGGAGCAGCACCATCACCTGATTCGGCACGCTGAACGGCAGCAGGTAGATCGCGAGCCCCGTAAGCGTTTCGAAGAGGAGAAGGCCCGCCACGGTATACAGGAGGCGTTGCTGCCACTCCCGCGCTTTCAGTACCGTGTAGTTCCGGGGGACGGTCATGAGCGCAGCAATATGCGGGTGCAAGCGGCCAGACGCTGTCAGGGAAAAGGCTACAGGAATCTTCACTCCTCCTTCTTTCCTTCATCGTCCCCCCGGGTGGTTCTGGGGGAGCCGCTTCGCTTTACACACGCTATACTCTGCGCATGACAGGCCGTCCCGCCCTGCGCCGGGTCATCGTCGCTGTTCCGTTTTTCGCCGCCATCGGGCTCGCCATCCGGCTGGATAGCGGACCGATTCGTCCGCCGGCGGTTGCGGCCCGTCCCGGTTTTTCGCTGCATGACGAAACCGCGGCGGCCGGCATTCACTTCGTGCACCACCGGCCGACATTCGACTCAAAGATCGCCAACATCGAGCCGCACGTCGCAGCGCTGGGAGCATCGGTGTCCGTCGCCGACTTCGACGGTGACGGAAGGCCCGATCTGTACTTCACCAACAGCCGCTTCGGTGAGCCTAACGCGCTCTACCGCAACAAGGGCGACGGCACGTTCGAGGAGGTGGCCGCGAGCGCGGGGTTGGCAGACCTCAACCGGCCGGGGGACGGAGTGTCGATGGGCGCTGTGTGGGGCGACTTCGACAACGACGGCCGCGAGGACGTGCTGGTGTACCGCTATGGTTATCTGGCGCTGTTCAGAAACGTCGATGGCCGTCACTTCGAGGACGTCACCGCCCAAGCCGGTCTACGCCGCTGGGTGAACAGCAACGGCGCGATCTGGCTCGATTACGATCGCGACGGGCTGCTCGATCTCTATGTGACCGCGTATTTCCGAAGCGACATTGATCTGTGGCACCTGACGACGACGCGGATCATGCACAACAGCTTCGAGTTCGCCACCAACGGCGGGAAGAATCTGCTGTTTCACAATCTGGGTAGCACGCGCCCAGGGGGCACCCGGTTCGAGGACGTGACCGACAAGATGGGCGTCGGCAGCACGCGTTGGTCGCTGGCGGCTGCGTCGGCCGACTTCAACGGCGACGGATGGCCGGACATTTATCTCGCGAACGATTACGGCCCCGAAGAGCTATATCTCAACGATCACGGGCGACGATTCGTTCTCACCACTGCCGGTCTCGAGAGCGAATCCAAGAGCGGCATGTCGGTAGCGCTGGGCGATGCATTCAATCGCGGCCGACTCGACGCATTCGTCACCAACATCTCCGAGCGGGGATATCTCTTTCAGAACAACAACCTGCGCCTCAACGAGATGCCCGAGGCGGGCCGGTTCCGCAACGTCGCCGAAGGGGAGATCGCCGACGCGGGCTGGGCGTGGGGCGCGCAGTTCGGTGATCTCAACAATGACGGCGCCAACGAGCTCTTCGTCGCCAACGGTTTCATCTCGGCGGATCGCGAGAAGAGCTACTGGTACGCGATGTCGAAGATCGCCGGTGCCAACGGCCGATTCTTCGAGGACGCCGCAACCTGGCCGCCCTTCGGGAACGCGAGTCTGTCCGGGTACGAGCGGTCACGGGTGTACCTCAATCGCGGCGTCGCGGGGTGGGTGGATGTGGCGAAGAAGGTCGGCGTGACGGACGTGTACGACGGCCGCGCGGTGGCGCTCGCAGACCTCTCGAATCGTGGCGCCGTGGACGTGATCGTCGCGAACCAGAACCAGCCGGCGGTGCTGTATCGCGACTATCCCGACCGCACCAACCACTGGATCGCCTTCCGGCTCGTCGGCACGCGCAGCAATCGCAGCGCGATCGGCGCCGAGGTGGTGCTCGAGTCGGGAGATCTCACGCAGCGGCGGATCGCTGATGGCGGATCGGGATTCGCGAGCCAGAACGACCGGCGGCTGCACTTCGGGCTTGGGTCTCGGGAGTGGGTGGACCGCGTCGTGATCCACTGGCCGTCGGGAACGCAACAGGTGCTGCAGCGTCCCGCGATTGATCGCTTCGTCACCATCACCGAGCCGGAGCGCTGACGCCGTGAGCGACGCGATACACGCGACCGTCGGGGACAGGAATGCGCTCGTGCGCTCGTGGCAGCGCGGAAGCAAGATCGATCCGCGCTATCTCATCGCGTTTCTCATCACGCTGGTGCTGGTGGCGGCGCAGCTCCGCTACCATATGGTGGGCGGCTACGACCGGCTCGTTCTGGCGCTTGCGGTGTGCACGGCGGCCGAGGCGCTGCTCTCCTGGTTCGACCGCGGCAAGATCGTCAACCTGCTGAGCGCCTACATCAGCGGCATCAGCCTCACGCTGCTCATCAAGCCGCAGGGCGGCGCGCTCTGGCCGTTCGCGCTCGGTGGCTTTCTCGCGATTTCGTCCAAGTACGTCTTGCGCTATCGCGACAACCATCTCTGGAATCCGACCAACTTCGCAATCAGCACGCTGCTGCTCGCCGCGCCGGACCGCGTCTCCGTGCTCAGCCACCAGTTCGGCAACGACCTGACGACCAACCTGGTGATCTGGACCTTCGGACTGGTCATCGCCGCGCGCGTCGGCGTCCTCCACATCACGCTCGCGTATGTCGCGAGCTTCCTGCTGCTGAACAGCGTGCGCGCCGCGGCGCTCGGACAGCCCGTGCTGGCGGAGATAGCTCCGATCACCGGACCGATGTATCAGTTGTTCGTTTTCTTCATGATCACCGACCCGCGCACGGTGGTGCGCGGGCGGCGGCGGCAGATCGTCGTAGCGGTCTTGATCGCGTTGATGGAGACGCTAATCCGGCTCGCGTCCGACGAGGGATGGCCACTGCCGACGGCGTTCAACGCGGCGCCGGCGTTTCTAGCCCTGGCGCTGGTCGGTCCCGTGGCGAAGTGGCTCGACCTGCGACGCGTCGGCCGGCAAACGCCGGCTCCGGGGACATCCCGCGCAGCGCCGGCAGCGCTTCGAGAACCTGATCGCGACTCATCCCCAGCAGCGCATGCCGCTCGACAAGCGCG
>DASZZU010000225.1:0-9209 GCA_035544855.1 Gemmatimonadaceae bacterium
GACGTGTGTCACGTCACCCTGAGCCGTCATGATGCCCGCGGTCGTTCCATTCAGCGTCACTGTCCCGGTGAGCGTGCCACCCAGCTTGATGGAAGGCGCCACCGCCTTGGCGAGCCCCATCTGCAAGGGAGCCATTCGCACGTGGAGATCGCGCGTGTTGAAGATTCCGTTGGCCAGTCCCATCAGGCCGTTTCCGACGAGCCGACTCCGCCCCGAGAGCCTGTCATCCACAGTGACGTCGCCGTTGATCTTGAGCGAGTGCTCTCCTCCGTCGAACTTCGCCTGACCCGTGAGAGTCAGCGGTCGCGGGAATTTCATCGCTGGAAAGAGCTGGGTCAGAAGTCGCGTGTCGAGGGACGTGAAGCGCAGATCCGCATTCCGATACGCGAGCGTATCCGTCACGGCCACTTCGATCTGACCGGTCACGTGTGACCGGACGAGAGTGAGGTCCATGTTCCTGGCGAGGTAGACGCTCTTTTTTCCGGTCCAGTCGAGACCGAAGTCGAGCTTGCCCGAGCCCTGCTCGGGTAGTTGCGTCATCGCCCAGCGGATGTCGGCAGGATTTACGGGGTCACCGTGCAGGCGGAGATGAAGATCTCCGTTGGTGAAATAATAACGCCCGTCACCAGAGACGCGCGTCGCCGGGAATGAGGCACGCGCGCCTTTCCACCACACCGAGTCGCCCGTGAACTCGAACGTTCCAGTGAGCCCGCGCACATCAGCGACGGGCGGGCGGAACGGCTCCGCGATCATCTTGAGAGCAGCGACGTCGATGAGTCGGTTCTTGTAACCCGGATCCTCGAGCCGCACGAGAGGAAAAAGTCCGTTGATTCGGTGGAAGCTGGAGACCTTCTGGTATCCATTGGCGACCTTGACCAACGCCAGTCTTCCCTCGGGGCCGAATGCGCGACGCACGGCATCATTCGTCTCCGCCGGCGTGCGATTCGGATCCGGATTCCAGGGCGACCGGATCGTCAGATCTCCGTCGAGCATTGTGACATCGCTCAATCGGATCCACGTTCCCCAACCGGTTTTCTTCGGCCCGGACGGCGTCGTAGTGTCGCGCGGAAAAATCCGGTCGTAGTTCCACTTTCCGCCGGGTTGCTCGTCGAGGACGATCACCGGCTTCACGAGGCGCACTTCGGAAAACTCGATCTTCTTTCCGCGCAGAGTTCTCAGGCTGTACCGCGCCCAGATCTCGTCGGCTTTTATGAATGGGGCACGAGCACTGTCGGTGATCACGACATCGTGCAGCGTGAATCCGCTCAGAAGATTTCCAGTCACGCCGCCGATGTGTATGATCCCGTGACTATTCCTCTGAATCAGTCCGAGGACGTACCCGCGGACTCGCTCGCGTCCCCAATTGGTGTTGGTGACAAGTAAGGTTGCCGCGAGCAGCAGCAAGGCCAGCACCGCGATTCCTGCGAGGAAGCGCGCCACCCACCTACGCATTAGAACGCTTCGCCGATGGACAGGTGTAGGACCATCCTGCCGAGGATGCCGTGCCCGTTGGTGGGTGCGTAGATGCGCCGCTGCTGTAAGGTGACGAGCGTCTTCTGGCCATTCACGATATTCTCGGTTACAACCGGCAGGGACTCCGTCGTCCCGGGGTTGAACCCTATATCGGCACGAATGGGGCCTACAGGTGAGCGGTACCGAAGCCCAAAGCCCGGGGTTACGGCCGCCCTGCGCTTGGGCAGGGCAGGATTGGTCCTCTGGCTCACCATTCCGGCGTCAACGAACACGGCTCCAATCAGCGCCTGCCAAACCGGGAAACGGGCCTCCACGCTCCCCTCGGCCACGAAATTTCCGCCCAGCGGGCGGGGCACGAAATCACGATCCTTGAGGTTACCAGCATTGGGATCACAGGCGGTAACATCGGTTCCCAGTTTGCAGGCCGCGTTCAGGCTGTCGTGCGACTGAAGAACGGCAACGGGAACCGTGAGAACGCGCGGTCCGAGCTGATTCTCTCCGAAGCCGCGCACCGAGTGCGAGCCACCGGCGTAAAATCTTTTTCTGGGATGCAGAATCCCGTCGCCCACCGACGCGGCGACGCCGACCGCTTGCGTAGTGCTGCCAAGTGAATTCACCCAGCCAATTCGCGCGTGAGCGCCGATCACGCCGCGTTTTCTCACCCGGGCAAAAGCGGCGCCGTCGGCTGTCGCGCGATTGTAGCGGAAATCGGAGAGAGTAAACGCTGATGCGTGCTCCACGCTTCCGTTCGCGCGGAATCCGGTGTTCGGAGAGAACGGGTCGTTGGTGCGATCGATCGACGAGGTGATCGCGAGTGGAGAGAGCCGCTGATTTCCGCGCAGCGCCTCGAGCGTAGGGAGATCGCAGACTCCGTAGTTGATGCAGAAGTAGACGTCGCCCGCATCCACCTTGCTGATCTCGAATCGATAGTTGGCGCTCGCCGGCGCTCGCTCCGCGACCTCGCGCGTGAAGGTGAGACTCGTCCCGTAACCGTGGTCGATGTAAATCCCAGGGGCGCTGCGCCGGTGGGAGAACAGACTGAGCGCAAGCTCGTTGTGAGGCGAGCCGAACCAGGGCTGCCTGAGATCGATGCTCGCGTTGTAGGTGGGAACGAAATACCGCGCTAGGCTGCTGGTCTGCGGGCCTGATGCATTCCGGAAAATCCCGCGCCCGTTGAGCGAGCTGGCCAGTAGGTTTCCGACCGCGGCCTGAATATCCAGCCGACGCGCGGCACCCATGAGGTTGTAATGCGTGAACCGTCCTTCGACCTGGAAGAAGTCGACGGTGTTGAATCCCGCGCTCAGGCGTGCCTCGCGTGGCGGCGCCTCCTGCACGGTGACGACGATCACCTTCGCCGAGTCGGGCGTCGCGATGTCGATCGGAGGCCTGGGCTCGATCGCCGCGCGTCGGAAGAGATTCGACTCGTAGAGCGCTCTCTGGCTGCGCAGCATCTCCGAGCGGCGGAAGATGTCACCGATCCTGAATGTGAGAGATTTTCTGATCGTGCGGTCGGTCACATCATCGTTGCCGTTGATGACGATGTCTTCAACCGTGGTCTTGTACTTCGGATTGAGCGTGAAGCTCACCACCGCGGAGCGGGCGGCGCTGTCGACGACAACCGAAGTGTCGACCTCGGCATCGGCGTATCCCTTGTCGAACAGGCTTGTCTGCAGAAAGAAGCGCGACGAATCGAGCCTGATCAGATTGAGCGGTCCGTTCTTCCCGATCACGACACGCCTGTCGATCTCTCTCTTCGACAGCAGCGCGGTAGCCTGATTTACGACGACGCTCGAAACGAGAATGGGCGGCCCTTCCTTGATGAGGAAAGTGACACCCACCTTGTTGTGTCCGCGCGGCACTACCGCGGTGTCGACTTCGGCCTCGCGGTAGCCACGCTTCCAGTAGAAGATGCGGATGCGAAGCACATCCCGCTCGAGCTCCTTATGGTCGAGATACTTTTTGGTGTAGAAGTAGCTCGACTTGCTGATCCAGCAGAACGGCTTGAGGATGAAGCTGTTGCAGTACGATGGAGTGGTGTAGATGTTCTGAAGGAGATCGGCCTTCTTCATCACCTTCACGCCTTTGAGCGTGAGATTCACCACCTCGGGATGGCTTGGTCCCTTGAATACTGATTCCTGGGAAGCGACTACTGCCGGAACGAGAAAGAGCGCGGCAGCGAGGAGTGCAGAGAAGTGCGTCCGCAAGGAGCGAGACGGTCTATAGGCCTTCCAGCAGCGCGTCGTTGCCTGGCGTCGCCGCGATGCGCTTGATGAGCCACTCCATCGCCGAGCTGGATGGCATTTGCTGAAGACCGCGTCTGAGTGTGTAGACATGCTCTAGTTGATCAGGCCGGAAGAGCTTGTCTTCACGACGCGTGCCGCTGGTTGCGACGTCGATCGCGGGGAAGATCCGTTTCTCGGAAAGCGAGCGATCGAGCTTGATCTCGCAGTTGCCAGTGCCCTTGAACTCCTCGAAGATGACGTCGTCCATGCGCGATCCGGTCTCCACGAGCGCGGTCGCGATGATCGTGAGCGATCCGCCGCCGTGCTCCGGAGCGACCGAGCGAGCCGAGCCGAAGAAGGCCTTGGGTTTCGCCATCGCGGACGAATCGAGTCCGCCGGAGAGCGTGCGGCCGGTGCCGCGCTCGACGGTGTTGTAGGCTCGTGCCATACGTGTAATCGAATCCAATACGATGACGACATCCTTGCCTAGCTCCACGAGTCGGCGCGCCCGCTCCAGTACCATCTCGGTGACATCCGTATGTCGAACCGCGGGCATGTCGAAGCTGGAGGCAACAACCTCGCCATAGCCCCAGGTGATCATTTCGCTGACTTCCTCGGGACGCTCGTCGACGAGCAAAACCAGGAGGGTTGCCTGCGGATGGTTGATCGCCACACCTTCGACGATCGCCTGGAGAAGCATTGTCTTACCGGCGCGGGCGGGAGCGACGATGAGCGCGCGCTGGCCGTACCCGATTGGCGCGATGAGATCGATTGCCCTGCGTGTCAGCTCGGGTCCGACCTTGGCGGGTTTTCCGGTTTCGAGCTTGAGCTTACGCTCCGGATACGACGCGATGAGCGATCCGAAATCGGGGCGCCTTGCCGCTTCCTCCGGATTGGCGCCGTTGATCTCTTTAACGTCGACGACGACTACCCGATTGCGATGGTCGTGTCCGGTGGTGGCGAGCAGCTGATCGCCTCGGCGCAGCATGTACTGCCGCATGACCTGAGTCGGCACGTACGCATCGCCCGGTTCCGCGAGATAGCTGTTCGCGGCTCGGCGGATGAAGCCGCCTTCGCGCTGCGGATCGAACCAGCCTGTGGTCTCTCCATCGGGAACGACGGGCGCCACCGGTGCGCGCGAAGCCTGATCTCCACGGGGTGCATTCGGCGGCGGCTGCTGCCGCTGCCTTCCGCGTCCGCGCTGGTTGCGGCCGCGGCGTCCGTTGTTCCGATGATCGCGCTCTCCGGGATGACGCTGTTGATTGCCCTCGCGGTGCTGGCCGCCACCCATCGTTTGCGGGTTGTACCGCTGTTGTGGAGCGCCGGTCGTGCCCGATCCATTTGCCGGGTCGGATTCAGGCGAAGAGGAAGGGGGAGCCGAATTTGATTCGGATTCTGGCGCCGCTGAAGACTCAGGCGGAGTGCTTGGTGCTGGGGCGGGAGATGGAAGTGCAGGTGATGTCATATTATCGCGCGCATCGGGAATCTGTGCCGCGTCGGGTGTTGGTGTTGAAGGGTCCATTGGCTCCAGATACGGATCGGCATCACCGTAGGATTCGGGAGAGAGTGGTTGATTGCCGGACGGACGGCTGCGCCGGCCGCGACGAAAGGGACGTCGGGGTTCGCTCATGCAGTTGTGGTGTGGCTGAGAAGAAAAGTGCTGCTCGAACGGCTCACGGGGACCGCGGACATAACTCACGCGAAATCCGGAACCTTATTCTGTTTGGAATGGCGCGCTACAAGAGCTGCGCTCGTGCAAGAATGGTACTATCGACCGCCGGAATTGTCCAGCAACAGTTTGAATGGTATGGTGCAGCACGCGTATTGTCCAGCGCGCTACACCGGGTACTTTTCGCGTACTGCCTCGGCGTCGATATCTACCAGTTGCCTGCAGCCGTACAATACCAAAGCAGGGCGCTGTCAGCTTTGCAGCCATAAGCTGGAGCCTTTCAGTCGGATTCGAGGACTTGGATCAAAGCAAGCAACGCCCGTTCTACTCCTCACTGCGAAAAGAAGTAGATGACTGAGCCGCAGGCATCCAATGCGAGTGAAGAGCTCGCGGATCCGCTTCCCGCGCTTGAGCGCGCGGTCGCCGAACGTCCTGACGATGCGAAAGCGCTGGTCGCGCTGGCCAACCATTACTGGCTGATCGGCGCCGGTCCCGAAGTGGTGGGCGATCTCGCGTCGCGAGCGATCGCGTCCGATGCGGACAACCGCGCAGCGTGGCACCTGTGGGCGCTCGCCGAGTCCAATCCCAGAGAGCGTATGGCGCGGTGGCAGCAGGTGTCCAAACGATTCCCGCTCGACGAGCTGGCGAAGGCGAATCTCGCCGACAACGCCGCGAGCCTGGCCGGCGCCGAGCACGATTACGAAGCGGTCGATCTGGCGATCGAGACGTACGAGGATCTTCTCAGCAGGGCCGAGCATCCCGATCAGCGGAGCGCGTTGGACAAGGCGATCAAGACTCTGAAAGGGTGGAAGTTTTAAGCTCGAACGTTTAGCGCACTAGGCATCGTGGTGCGTGCTTTCGTTTGGTCCATCGCACGGGGTCGGCGGGGGGTGTCCTCTTCGGGAGCTCTCGCCTGCAGCTTCGCTGCACCGCGCCGCCTTCCAGCGGCGCTGGCTCCGGCCGCTCCCTCAGAGGACACCCCTCGCCTCCCTGCTCGAGATCTGTAACAGCGCGCACACACTAAGTCTCGTGTGCCATTCTCGCTCAGCTCCCACCAAATCGCCACGCGCCTAAGCACGGGAGCGCGCACCAGTCCAGCGGCCGAGACCGGACAGAGCGGTATTCATACATCTCCGCGCGCGTTTCGGGCTCCTCGGCGCAGCGACTGCGCTGCGATACTCTCGCACACCAACTATACGCGGCGCAGGCGCCGCGAGTGTTACGTGGTACTAGTGGGGAGGAGGGTGAGGGTGTCCTCGGAGGGAGCGGCCGCAGCCAGCGCCGCTGCAAGGCGGCGCGGTGCAGCGAGCCGCAAGGCGAAGCGGCAGGCGAGAGCTCCCGAAGTGGACACCCCCACCCGACTGACCCGCGATGCATCCAAAACTTCGCGCCTACCGCTTAACGCCCGATACAGTAGTTGCAGCGGGAGAAGAACCAGCAGCCGGTCGAGCGACGACAGCAGGGTTGCCGTCAGAGATGTACATGTTGCCGCTCTGCTCGAGCTTATTGATCATGGATTCGATGGCGTTCCCGATTACCTGGATGCGCGGCGTCATGCCGGGGTTGAACGCCGGATCGTACGGACTCCGCATCGGCCCACCCGCGACCTCGAACACGACCGGCCAGTCGTAACTCACGGTCTTGCCGGTCTTGGGATTCGTCCAACTCCCCCTGCTCGCCAGCGCGCGGTTCTTCGGCCACAAACCCTGCGGCAGCGCCATCGACCTGATCTTGTATCCCGGCACCGCCGAATCGATCGCCAGCGCATTGCGCGCGATCTGCTCCTGCACAAACGCGTCCGGATACTTGTTCAGCTGGGCGTGCCACACCGTGTGATCGCAAAGTTCGAATCCATTGTCGGCGAGCCATTTCACTTTCGGGAATCGCCAGTTCGATTTCTGTCCCTGAATCCCCCGGTCGCCGAAGAAGTTGTGTCCCGCTGAAGCTCCTGAGAGTAGACAATACACTGCCTTGTTGTTCCAATCCGGGTGCGTCTTCCTGAAATCGAGCCAGATCCCCATGCCGCTCGTCGGATCGATCTCCAGCTTTCCGTTGTTGTCGATGTAGCGGAACTGTTCCGGCGATGCGTCGTCGAACACCAGGACTACAGGCGACAATCCGCGCGGCAGATTGAGCTTTTTATCCAACACATCCGACATGTTCACCGGACGGTATCCGCGATTGTACAACAGCTCCAGATCCTTCCGGAACTGACCGCGCTCCCGCGCGTAATCGCTGTTGTGATCCGTGATCAGGTGATACTCGAGCACCATGATCCGTCCCATCTCGTTCGGAACTCGATTAGGGTTGGGAGTGCCCTGCAGCGCGTTCGCGGAACCCGCGCCACTGCCTTGCGTAGTGGATGTTGGACCCGCGAGGTCGCCAGCGGTGTTTGATGGTTGATAGGCGAGCGCGAGGAAGATGACTGAGACTACGAGGGGACGGTACATTTTTCCGACTATGTTGAAATTTAAGAGCAGGCGCAGTGCAATCCTGCATGGCCTGCTCGCAATAAGTATTCTAGCGGTTTACTTCACTGATATCTGGCTGGGCACTTGCGGCTTCGACGGGTGTCCTACCGCGCGCGACATCCAAACGTTCCAGCCCGATCAGGGTGGGCGCATCCTTGACCGGTACAATCGCCTCATGGGACGACTCGCGATTGTCAGAAGAGTCAACGTCCCCCTGCAAGCTGTACCTGAGTTCGTCCAGCAGGCCTTCATCGCGACTGAAGACAGACGCTTCTACAAGCACGGCGGTCTCGATTGGCGCGGGTTCTTCCGTGCCGTCATCACCAACCTGAGAACCGGCCGGAGGCGCGAAGGATTCAGCACCATCACGATGCAGGTGGCGCGCAACACCTTCGCCGTCAGAAAGTATCCGGCGCGCTCGCTGCGACAGAAGCTCACCGAGCTCAGACTGTCGCGGCTGCTCGAGCACTCGCTCACCAAGCAGCAGATCCTCGAGCTCTACTTCAACGTCATCTACATGGGCAATGGCGTTTATGGAGTCGAGGCTGCGAGCAGAGATCTCTTCGGTCGCAGCGTCAATCAGATCAACATCACACAAGCAGCGATGCTGGCGGCGTTGCCTAAAGCGCCGTCCGCTTACACTCCAAGACGTCATCCCGAGCGCGCCATTGCTCGGCGGAACCTCGTGCTGGGGTTGATGGTGAAGGAAGGATACATCTCAGCCAGCAGGCTACCGGGCCTGCAAGCGGAGCGACTGCGAATCGCTCGCGAAGAATTCAGGCCTTCTGACCCGAACGATTCATACGCGCTCGATGCCGTTCGCGCGAAGGTGGATTCGATAATCCATGGTGGGACCCTGGACATCATCGAGCTCACTGTTCGCACAACACTCGATCGGAACGCCCAGCTCTCGGCCGACCGCGCGATTCGTCGGCAGGCGGCAGCGATCCAATCAGAGACGGGCCGCCGCGCCCAGATACAGGGAGCGATGGTGGCGATAGATCCGCGCAATGGTGATCTCCGCGCAATGAGTGGTGGGCGGAAGTACGAGCGCGGCACGTTCAATCGCGCTCTGCTCGCGCACCGCCAACCCGGTTCCGCGTTCAAGCCGTTCGTATATGCGGCAGCAATGGCAGCCGGGTATACGCCATCCTCAGAAGTGGACGACGATCCAATCGACGTCATTCAGGGACGGAATGTCTGGTCGCCAGCCAACTACAACAACGATTACGCGGGACGCATCACGTTCCGGAAAGCCCTGATCAATTCGGCGAATGTCGCGACGGTCCGCGTGAGTCAGGCCGTCGGGATTCCGCGCATCATTGAGGTCGCGCACAAGAACGGTATCGTCAGTCAGCTACCGAACGTTCCATC
>DASZZU010000226.1:0-11335 GCA_035544855.1 Gemmatimonadaceae bacterium
GGTCACGAAACGACCGCCAACGCTCTTTCCTGGACGTGGTATCTCCTATCCCAACATCCCGAAGTCGAAGAGCGATTTCATCAGGAGATCGACGCCCTCGGCGACCGATTGCCGCAGCCGGAAGATCTGCCCAATCTCTCCCACACGCGGATGATTCTCGCTGAATCGATGCGTCTCTATCCACCTGCATGGGCCGTGGGCAGACGCGCGCTCAACGATTTCGAGGCCAACGGGTACCTGATCCCGGCGCGTTCGATGGTGTTGATGTCACAGTACATCGTTCATCGCGACCCACGTTTTTATCCGAACCCGGAGAGATTCGATCCCGACCGCTGGCGGCCGGAGATTGCGGCTGCACGTCCGAAATTTTCCTATTTCCCGTTTGGCGGGGGAACCCGCATCTGCATCGGCGAGCAGTTCGCCTGGATGGAAGGAACCCTGGTTCTCGCTACAATCGGCAGACATTGGCGGATGCGATACCTCGACGCTTCTCCGCCGGAGATCGAGCCGAGAATCACGCTGCGTCCCAAGTCGCCACTCAGGGTGCAAGTGGAACGGCGATGATCAACGCTGCACCCGTGCCGGCAGTACTTATAATCGTAGTAGGGCGCCGCTTCGACCCATCCATCCTCCTTTTTGAATCCCATGATGTCCTTTTCTAATCGTCGCCTTATCCCGGTAGTGTGCCTGACGTTTGCGCCGTTTTTCACTGTTCTGGCACAGCAGACCTATCAATCGGCTCCTCCCGATCTGGTGAAGATTCTCGAGGCTCCGGCGAATCCGGTCTCGTCGATCAGCCCTGATCGCCGATGGATTCTCGTGACGGTGAGCGATCCACGCACCATCACGATCAGCGACATGGCGGATTCGGCGTTTTATCTCGCAGGCAGCAAGATCAGAGCGAATCCGGACTACCGCGTCGAGAATATCGGCATTCGGTCAGGAACCGTGACCAGCGTAGACGGGAAGACAGAGCGCGCACTTCCGGTTCCGGCGGGCGGGCGTATTGGAAGCACGGCGTGGTCGAGCGACGGGAATCATCTCGCCTACACGACCATAGCCAACGGAAACATGGCTCTCGACATCTTCTATCCCGATCCGACTGGGCACGTGCGTCACATCGTCGCGCCAGAATTATCGGGAAAAATTCAAGACCTGGGCTGGTCGCGCAACGGAATACATCTCGCGTTCACTTCGACGACACCCGCTGGTACCACTCTTTGGGTGGCAGATGTCTCAGCTGGAACAGCGCGTCGCCTTACTCCGCCAACGCTGAACTTCACCACAGCGCGCGGAAGTATCGTTGACGATGCCGGTTGCAACTGGCTCAATGGCCTGGCTCCGCTCGTTTGCAGACTGTGGCCGGCAAATCGAGGTGCGCCACCCAAAGCGTCCGACGTACCTGCTGGCGTAATAGTGCAGGAATCCTACGGCCGGTCCGCTCCGGCTCGGACGTACGAGTATCTCCTGCAAAACCCGACCGACGAGGCACTCTTCGACTACTACTTCAGCGATCAGATCTCGCTCGTCGGACTTGACGGTAAGATCAAGCCGGTAGGACAGCCTGGCGTTCACGCGCGTGTCACGCCTTCGCCCGACGGCAAATATCTGCTCGTCGAGACGGTACAGCGTCCGTACTCCTATCAGGTGCCGATGGACGTCTTTCCATCGCGCACGGAAGTCTGGGACCTGAACGGCAAGGTGTTGCGTGAGATTCGAAACTCCCACGTCGCCGAAGAGGCGCCGAGCGCCCGCGATGCGGTTCTGCCTGGAATCAGATTCGTAGACTGGCGCTCCAATGCGCCGTCAACTCTGGTGATGGTCGAAGCGCTCGACAAGGGCGACCCACGCAATCGGGTACCGAAGCGAGATCAGGTTTCTCTCTTGTCGGCGCCCTTCACAGAAGCCGCAACTCCGTTTGTCCAAACCGAGTATCGCTTCAGTGGACTGAGCTGGGTCGCTCCCAACATTGCGTTCCTTAGCGAGCGACTGTCGCGCGGCGCACGAACCCGTACCTGGATGATCGATCCTTCGGCCCCCAATGGCGGCACAGCAAAGTTGGTATGGGACCGCAGCACTGAAGATCGCTACGCGGATCCCGGCAACTGGGTATACGTGCTGGATCCGGCGAGCGACCGGTACGTTCCGCTCCGCTCTAGCGATGGCAGATATCTCTATCTGAGAGGTAATGGAGGTTCACCCGAGGGTGACAAACCATTCCTCGATCGCTTCGACCTCACAACGGCAAAAGCGGAGCGACTGTGGCAATCTGCCGCTCCGTATTTCGAACAGATTCTCCAGGTTGTAGACGAGGATGCCCACCGGGTGATCACACGGCGAGAATCTCCGACCGATCCACCGAACTTTTTTGTTCGCGACCTTAGCGGCAAGACGCTGACTCAGATCACGAAACTCCCAGACCCGGCTCCGTACTTCGCCAACGTCAAGAGCCAGCTGATCACCTACACGCGTCCCGATGGGGTGAAACTCTCGGCGACGCTGTATCTACCCCCAGGCTCCGACAAATCGCAGGGACGGTTGCCGTTTTTCTTTTGGGCGTATCCCCGCGAATTCCAGTCTGCCAACGCGGCGTCGCAGCTCACCGGGTCTCCCTATCAGTTCAAACGGCCGGCCAGGCAGAATTACCTGATGCTGCTGATGCACGGCTACGGCGTGCTCGATGGTCCGACGATGCCTATTGTCGGTGCGAACGGTAAGGAGTCGAACGACACCTACGTCGATCAGCTCGTGGCCAGCGCGCAGGCGGCAGTAGATAAAATCGTCGACATGGGCGTGGCGGATCGCGATCGCATTGGAATCGGCGGTCACTCCTACGGGGCGTTCATGACCGTCAACCTTCTTGCACACTCCGACATCTTCCGCACCGGCATCGCCGAGAGCGGCGCATACAATCGAACGCTTACACCGTTCGGCTTTCAGTCCGAGCCGCGTACCTATTGGGAAGCACCGGAAGTCTACAACGCGATGTCGCCGTTCAACTTCGCCAACAAGATCAACGAGCCGCTGCTGCTCATTCACGGCCAGCGCGACGACAATTCCGGAACATTCCCGATTCAGTCGGAGCGGCTATTTGCGGCAATCAAGGGCAATGGTGGAAATGTTCGGTACGTCCAGCTGCCGCTGGAGCCGCACGGATATACGGCGCGGGAAACACAGCGCCATCTGCTGTGGGAATACATCAACTGGCTCGACAAGTACGTAAAGAACGCGTCGCCGCGGACGACTACCTCGGCGACGGCAGCGTCACCAGCACCGAAGTAGCGATCAGCACAAGACCAGCGAAGGTCAGCTCCATCGTCGCCGACCGGCGGATTCTCATCGGCCTTCCTTGAACAAAAGCCTACTTCAAGGTTTGTTGAATCGATTCGGCCTTGTCGAGGTGGCCCTGAATTACTGGGGCCGCCTTCTGAATGAGGTTCTTCAGCTCGGTGTTCTGGGTCTGGGCGGCAGCCTTCGTCGCGACGTCGAGCACTTTCTTGTGTACATCAACTTCCCCGTCGATGTACGCTTTGTCGAAATCCTTGCCCTTCGCGGTCGAGTTGAGCGTTTCGGTGTACTTCCGTACATCCGACGCGAGAGGATCATCCGATGGAGCCGCCGGGATGATTTTCAGTTTCTTGGCGAGCGCCTCACCTTGGGCACGCAACTGGTGATGGTCGCGCATCATCCGTCTGCCAAAATCGCGTACTGCGGAGTTGGTGCCTTTGGTCGCAGCGATAGATCCGGTCGAGCTGTCCGCCACGTTCGCTTCGTCGAGCAGCGCGAAGATATTGGCATCGCTCCAGCCGCCTCCGGCGTTCGTGGAGCTGGCAGCCATTGCCGAAATGTCAGTGGCCATGGTGCTCGATGCGGCGGTTGTATCTGCCGTGCCATTGTCTTTTTTGCCACATGCCGCCACAGCCAGAGTTGCGGCCGCCAGAGTTGCCACTCGGAATCTCGATACCACCATTGTCCGTCCCCCTCTCAAGGGTCAAGAAACAACCGCTCCGTTCATCGAGGCGGCATTAGTCGTTTTGTCGGGGATAAAGGCAAAAAGCGTACACACCGCCTTCTTTCCCTTATTGTGGTCGGGCACCGACGCCTGTTGACGGACGCATCTGATTGAAAGCGTTCGTGTCGTTGTACCGCGAGAATCCGCTCTTTACATCCAGCGCCAACGTCCTGAATCGGTCGGCCGATCTCTGGGATACGCGTACGGTGGCGAACAATATCACCGCGAACAGATCGCCGTTGACGAGCAGGCCGCCAAATCCCAGCACCGATCGGATCCCAAAGCGCACTACGAATTCCTGCTGTGCCGGGATGTAGGGGCTGCCGAGCGCATCCTCGACGTGAAAGACTCCGTGCCGTTTGCCGGCGAGCTCGCGTACAACCTCGGGAGACGGTTGGAGCACGCTACTCAGCTCGAGGCCGAATTCCTTGATCAATTGAGAAATCATCGGCGCTTTCTCGATGATCTCCGGGCTCGGAAGAGGCATCGCTCTATGTCCGCGGGAGAGATGTCTGGCATTCCAGGCAGCAGACTGGCCTACCGTCGCCATGAGCGTCAGACATTTCATCGTCGGCCAAGGCTGCGCGACACTCATGACCGTGCAAGCAAAAGCCTGAAGGTCTGGTTCCAGAGAGCCGAAAGAGTGCGTCTTGTAGCAGCGGACGAGGGCGCACTGCCGCTCTCCATCGGCGTCCCGGAGCTCGTCGTACAGAAACCGGCAGACTCGCTGCGCCGCTGCTTCGAACGTAGGCGCACTCGTCGCCGTTTCGCGCAGGCGCGGGCTGCACTTCAGCATGTCGCCAAGACCGAACGTGGTCAGATCGTAGGGCATGAGGCTCCGGCCAACCCTGGCAAGTCTTGCTTACGGTGTAGTGGTGATTCCAATCCTATATTACGTACCCGGTTCCCCAGCTTCGCCAAAATCGTGCCCCTCCCTCCTGACCTTACGTCTGATATGCACAAGCATTCCCGAGCACTGAATGCCGCCGCGAGTTACGCGCTGATCCTTATCACTGGCGTGGTCGCCTGCGCGGCGACTAGAGTCGGCCACTCTCAGGCAAGTCGATTGGCCATCGTCCACGCAGACACCGCGGCGTTGCGACGAACGCTGGACTCGATCGCTGATGCTCATCATGGTGTCGTCGGCTACAGCGTCATCGATCTCGAGACCGGCGCGCGCATCAGCAGGCGGGGCGACGAGACTTTTCCGACGGCGAGCTTGATCAAGGTGCCGATTCTCGTGACCGTGTATGATCTCGTCGCCAAGGGACAGCTTTCGCTCGACGATCCGCTCACGGTTCTCAAGATCGACCAGGTGCCGGGGTCGGGCGTGATACAGTTTCTCCATAACGGCACAATCCTCACCGTCCACGACGCCGCGTGGCTTATGTCGACCATCAGCGACAACACCGCGACCAACCTCCTTCTCGACCGCATTATCATCCGGCGGGTGTGGGCCAAGATGGACTCACTCGGCCTGCAGCACACTCGGGTTCACTCGAAGAGTTTTCTTCGCAACTCGAGCGTGGCGATGGATAGCTCGGTCAAGTATGGACTCGGTGTAACGACACCCAATGAGATGGCGCATCTGTTCGAGCTGATGGCGCAGGGCAAGGCCGTGAACCCGGCGGCGGACTCTACGATGCTGGACATCCTGGAGCACAACACGACGGACTACATGCTACGGCGGTATGCAGGCGGCGCCCGTGCAGCTCACAAGGATGGCGAGACCGACGAGGTGAGAACCGAGTGCACGCTCTGGTATCTGCGAAACCGTGTGGTTGCGTGCGTTATGACGAAGGAGAACAAGGATCAGCGTTGGATCCTGGACAATGAGCCCCAGCTCACGCTGGCCAACATGGGGCTCGCGATCATCAACGCGTTTGGAGGAGTGCCGCCCGCGCCGCCGACGTCATAACTGCTGCGATCGATGCCGCTAACGCGCCTCCCCAACCCTCAGCTTGCGGCTCAGAAATTCGGCGACCGCGCTGTCGACTTTCACCGAGTTTGTGTGACGCATGAAGTGGTGCGTGTCATCCGGAATGATCATCTCCTCATACGGAATCCCCGCAGCCGCTAGCCGTTGCACCAGATCGACCGTCTGCCCGAAACGGACGTTGCGATCGTCGTCTCCGTGGATGAGCAGCACCGGTGATTTCCAGCCGCTCACGTAGGCGACTGGCGACGAGCGAAACGCAACCTCGAAGGCGCGATCCGCATCGGGTGCCTGCTCGAAACGGTCGCGCCTCGTGCGCGGACTGTCCGTCGTCCAGTCGTGCACGCCGTGGATGTCCACGCCTGCCGCGAAGAGGTCTGAATTCTTTCCCAGCGCCATCGCGGTGAGGAAACCCCCGTACGAGCCGCCGTAAATGCCAATGCGCGACGGATCTATTCCGGGCAACGATCGCAGGTAATCACCACCCGCCTTGATATCGAGGTATTCCGTCGCACCGCGTGGGCCGGAGCCCGGCGCATTCATGAAATCGTGCCCGTAGCCGATGCCGAGCCTGTAGTTCACCGACAACACGACGAAGCCCAGGCTGGCCAGGTACTGGTTTTCCGCGTACGCGTTGGCGTAGTAGTCGGAGTAATGCCAGCCGAGGAGCATCTGTCGTGGCGGGCCACCGTGGACGAAGATCACGGCGGGCCTTTTCGCGGACGATGCCGCGGGGCGCTCGAAAATCTGTCCGTGCAGCGTCAGTCCATCACTCGACTTGAACACGACCTTTCGCGGAGTGACGAGACTCGCTGTCGGAAAATCAGACGGTATCCGGTCGACGCCGATCCATTTAATGCTGCCGCCGTTCACAGGCATTACCGCCGGAACAGAAGGTCTCTGCGCCGTCGCACCGATGAAGACGATGGACTGTCCATCGCCGGTTACGAACGGAGTCCACTCGAGACCGACGCCCGGCGTCATCACCCGAGGCTCCGCGCGGTCGACGGCCACTCTCACCACGTGTCGTCGATCAATGTCGTTGCTATCCGGGCCACTGTTCCCCGCGAATACCAGCCAGTGGCCGTCAGGGCTGAGCTGGATGTACTCGGCCATGTAGCTGCCGGGTGTCAGAAGCAGTGGCGCGCCGCCATTCTCGCTGATGGAATAGAGGTGGGGCCATCCGTCCATGTCGGAGAGAAATGCGATTCGACCGTTCGCCGCCCAGTGCAAATTCGCCTCGCCCTCCGTATCCGGATACGAGCCGCGCAGCGTCTTCGGCGAATCCCAGAGCTGATGAGCGGTACCAGTTGTTGCATCCGCGATCCAGATCGACCACGGGATGTTTCGCCGCTTGAGGAGAGAATCGGGCGCACCGCCTTTTCCCGGTTGTCGAATGAACACGATGCGCTTGCCGTCGGGCGACCAGCGTGGTGAGAAATCGCGCGAGCTGGTTGGAGAGAGCCAGGCAATCGGTGTCGTATCATTCGCGAAAACTCCGATCAAGCTGTGATCGGCCCGATTCGCGACGAATGCTAGTCGAGATCCATCCGGAGACCAGGCTAGATCGCCTAGCTCTCCCCGGATGTTGAACAATTTCTTCGCGGCCGCAGATGCATCGATCGGCGAGATCCAGATCTCGTGATTTTTTGTGAAAGCGACGCGATCTCCACGCGGCGAAATCGCCGGCTCGTCGCCTTCGGCCAGTGCTTTCGGCTCTCCGCCGTCGAATGGCGCGGACCACACCTGCACCTTGTAACCGCTCGGACTCTCTGTCGGATTCACCGGAAGGCTCTCATCCCAGTTTCCGCCATGTTCGCCACCACGGACATATACGACGTACTTCCCGTCGTTTGAGATCGATACGCTCGTTAGCTCCTGCCCGTCGTCCGTCGTGTAGTTGGTGAGACGACGCGCGGTGAAGGCCGGACCTTCGGCTACCCAGATATTGCGCAGCCCGCGCTCGTTGAGTGCCCACGCTATGCGTGACCCCGACGCTGCCGCGGTGAGCGCGTTCGGAAAGGGATAGCTCTTTACCTGCTCGACCGTGAATGAGGTCGGCGCCCGCTGTGCAACGAGGCTCGAGGGGATGAGGGCAATACAAACAACGGCCAGTGCGAAATGGCCCGGAGCTTTTCTCGACATTTGGGTCCTCAGTGACCGGTGCGTTCTATTGTCTTGCCGGTGAAATTCTCGGTGCTCAGATCCTTCGACGATAATGATCGCACGTATACCGTCAGCATCCAGATCTGATCATTGGAGATCCGCCCGCCCCACGCTGGCATCCCATCCGGCCTTCCCTGATAGATGGACTCGAAAACTTCGCCGGGCGATCCGCCGAAATGCCAGCGGCCGTCCTGAAAAGTCGGAGCCATCGCTCCGGATCCGTCCGCGCCGTGACAGTCGAGGCAGTTGTAGGCGATGAAGAGCTTCCCGCCCGTGCTGATCGCGGCCTTGTCGCCCTCGTAGGGATTTTTTATCAGCAGCGGTTTTACAGACGCCGGAAATCCGACGGGAAGATTCTCGTCGTGCTGGATGAACCGCAGGCTGTCTCCGGCAACCAGCAGGTGACTAACCGGAGGCTGCTCCGGCGAGGTAGACGATGCGGATGTCGACGTGGACGCATCACCAGGCGAGCCACCGCTACGGGTGCACGCAGACAACACGGAAAGCGCGCACAGGGCCGCGATTGAGCGTTCCCGCAAAACCGACACGTGCTGGCTCCGAATTGTCATAGGGAGAACACGAACAGCTCGCCGCCCCAGCTCGTCCAGCGGCTGATGTCCGGCAATGTCGTTCCACGCTCGCGAACATCGTAAGGCAGGTTTGCCGACACGTCACCCGCGATGAGAAGTCCCATGTCACCGCCTATTCCAGCGTAAATCGCGACGTACTGCTTTCCATCCGGGCCGGTGTACGTCACTGGATTTCCGACGACCCCCGAGCCGACCTTGAATTGCCACAACACTTTGCCGCTGCGCGCGTTGACCGCCTTGAACCATCCATCGAGCGTTCCGTAGAACACCACGCCGCCGGCTGTGGCGAGCGCCCCGCCCCACACCGGGTACGGCTCCTTTATCCCCCAGATCTTCTTTCCAGTCGTCGCATCCCAGGCGATGAATTCTCCGCGGTAACCACCCGGCCCTCCTTTCTCGGGCGCGTTGCCTCCGATGAATGGGGTCCCCGCGATATACGTCACTGCTCGCGCCTGGAAATCCATGCAGAGATTGTTCGTCGGCACGTAGAAAAGACCAGTTTGCGGCGAGAACGCTGCCGGTTGCTGATTTTTCCCACCTTCGAGACTGGGGCAGATGTCCTTCACGTTTTTGTCCTGCGCCGTTTTCTTGGTCTCGACGACTTTTGGCCGGCCCGTCGTCAGATCGACTCCCGTCGACCAGTTCATCGGCACGAAGGGCTCCGCCAGAATCACCTCGCCGGTCGCGCGGTCGATAGTGTATGCAAATCCGTTGCGGTCGAAGTGCACGAGAGCCTTTCGCATCTGGCCCTTGATCGGGAGATCGACGAGAATGTTCTCGTTGACCGCATCATAGTCCCACATGTCGTGCGGTGTCACCTGGAACGCCCACACCATTTCGCCGGTATCCCCGTCGCGCGCGAGGATCGCCGCCGTCCATTTATTGTCGCCGGCTCGCTGGTTCTCGTTCCACGGCCCGGGGTTGCTGGTTCCGTGATAGATGAGATTGAGCGCTGGATCATAGGAGAGCCATCCCCACACCGCGCCTCCGCCCGTCTTCCAGGTGTCACTCGGCCATGATGACACGCCGAGATCCGTTCCACGGTCGTGAGCGTAAAAAGGCTTGAACTTCGGGCCGATCTTTACGTCCTTGTCGGGACCGATATTGTAGGCGCGCCAGATTTCCTTGCCCGTCGAAACATCGAGTGCCGCGATCCATCCGCGCACTCCCATCTCGCCGCCGCTCGAGCCGACGATCACTTTGCCTTTCACCACTATCGGCGCCATTGTGATCGTCTCCCCCCGGGAGAGATCACCCATCTTGGTGCGCCATACCTGCGTGCCGGTCGCTGCGTCGATCGCGACCGTATGCCCATCGAGAAGGTTGTAGAAGATCTTCCCGTCAGCGTACGCCGCGCCGCGATTCACAACATCGCAGCACGCTCGTCCAATCGCCTGCTGGGCGTTCTCGGGACGGAACTTCCACTTGAGCGGTTGGCCCGTCTGAGCGAGATCGATCGCGTAAGACACGTTCGGATACGGCGTCACCACGTACATCGTATTGCCGACCACGAGCGGCTGGCCCTCGTGTCCGCGCAGCACACCTGTAGAGAAAGCCCACGCGACGTGAAGATTCGCCACGTTCTGCGGAGTGATGGTAGCCAGCTCGCTGTAGCGCGAGCTGGCATAGTCGCCCGCCGGCATTTGCCACTCGCCCGGAGGACCCGCGTGAGGAACAGCGATGCGCGCACCTGAAACCGAGCTCGTGCCAACAGCTGCTGTGGATGTGACCTTCGGGTCACTGCTCCCCGTTGTATCGATCGCCGGAGGCTTGCTCTCCACCTTGCACGCACACAGGCCGGCCAGGATCAGAAAAGCGGAGGTTCTCCGCACGCCTTCGATCATCTCATCACTCCTCGCAGTCTCGCGCGGCTCTATCCGGGCATCAGATAATCCTGCGCCGCAATTATCTGCCAGCGTCCGTCCCGCCGCTGCCACGTATCAGTGAACTGATATCGACGGTCGAACGCACCCTTCGTACCCTTCCCCTTTAAGTGCAGCACGCCAGTAATCACGTGCACGTTGCCGAAGTCGTGGAGCTTCATGCCTTCGTTCCGCGCCCATTCAATCTTATCCGGACCTGTAATGCCCTTGATCACCTCGCCGCGATTCATCACGGATGCGTTTTCCGTATAAACGAAATTCGGCGCAAGCAGCCGGTCGAAGGTACGGGTGTCGCGCTTCACAAGCGCCGTCGTCCACTGGTCCTCGAGCTGAATCGGTGGAAGCGAAGGAGGCAACTTCGACTGAGCCACTGCCCGGTGAGTCACCTTGCGCGGGGTAGGCGACGTCGTACTGGGAGGAGGTGGCGCACCGCGAACAGCCTGCGCGTTCAATGGCGCCACACAAACCGATAGTACCAACAAGGCAGTCCAAGAGTATCTCATCTGTATGCCTCCGTCTGATCCAGTCTGGAAGTGCAACAACTCCTACTCAGCTGCAAGCCCCCGGCCGTGAGAGGTCACACGATGTACGGTATGAAGCGCTTCCGCTCCTTCATGTAACTCTCGTACGGCTCACCGATCGTGTCGAGGAGCACACGCTCTTCAACGACGATGCGGTAGCCATAGGCCGCAATCGTCGCGATTGTAAGGAGCGCCACACTGACCCAGCTCCCGAGCGTGAGCCCGAG
>DASZZU010000227.1:0-4553 GCA_035544855.1 Gemmatimonadaceae bacterium
CGTGGCGCACGGCACGGACAAAGATCTTGTGCTCGCCCACAAGGCGGCGATCGACAAGCATCTCGAGGAAGGCGGGATTCCGGTTCTCTACACGAACGTCTTCTGGGGCGGCCGCAGCGAGATAAAGCCCTCCGAGATCTCGCCGGTTGAGTACGCCAAGTGGGCTGAGCGTGCAGGTCTTACGGCTCAGGAGCCGACACTGCGCTCTGCCCCTCGAGCATCGTCGAGCGAGTCAACAGAAGGATTGCGTCTTGAGTGAAGGAACGGTTTTTCTCGTAGGCGCAGGTCCCGGTGATCCTGGTCTCATCACAGTAAGAGGGAAGCAGCTCATCGAATCAGCCGACGCAGTCGTCTATGATGCGCTCGCAAGCTCAGAGCTCCTTCCTCCCGGGGCGCGAGAGACGGGCCGACCCGAGCTGTATTACGTCGGGAAACGCGGCGGAGCGAAGGACTCGGTGACGCAGGGCGAGATCAACGCGCTTCTCATCAAGCTCGCGCGCGAAGGCAAGCGCGTCGTTCGTCTCAAGGGCGGCGACCCGTTCGTGTTCGGTCGTGGCAGCGAGGAAGCCCAGGCTCTCAACGACGCGTCGGTGTCGTTCGAGGTCGTTGCAGGCGTCACCGCTGGCATCGCAGTTCCGGCTTACGCAGGAATTCCGGTTACCCATCGAGGGATTGCGACCTCCGTGACTTTTGTGACGGGTCACGAAGATCCTGCCAAGCCCGGCACCCAGACGAACTGGGCCGCTCTCGCCAAATCGGGCGGCACCATCGTTCTGTACATGGGAGTAAAAACTCTCCGCAGCATCGCCGACGCGCTGATCGAGGGCGGAATGCCTGCCGAGACCCCGGCGGCAGCGATCCAGTGGGGAACCCTCCCGAAGCAGCGGACGGTGGTAGCGACGCTCGACACTCTCGCGGCCAAAGCCGAAGAACAGAATCTGACCGCGCCGGTTGTAACGGTGATTGGATGGTCGGTGGTTCTCCGCGACGAGCTGAACTGGTTCGAGCAGCGGCCGCTCTTCGGAAAGCGGATCGTCGTCACCCGCGCGACGCAACAGGCCCCCCTCCTCAGTGAGAAGCTGCGCGATCTCGGCGCCGATGTCATCGAGATGCCGGCAACGCAGATCGCGCGTCTCGATCTCTCTCCACTTCGCTCGGCCATCGGCAGCATCACCAACTACGACTGGCTGATCTTCACCAGCCAGAACGCGGTCGCGATTTTCTGGGAGCAGCTTCTTGCTGCCGGCCGCGATGCCCGCGCGCTGGCCGGAGTGAAAATCGCCGCCGTCGGCCCCGCGACCGCGGGAGCGCTTCTGGAACACGGGATCACCGTCGATCTGATTCCAAAACGCTTCGTCGCTGAAGGTTTGCTCGACATGATGCGTGAGCGGAACGACGTCGCCGGAGCGAATGTGCTTTACGTGACAGCCGAGAGCGCACGCGATGTGCTGCCGGATGGCCTGAAGGAGATGGGAGCAGGTGTAACGGTGATAGAAGCCTACCGATCGATCCCTGACGGGCAAGGCGCGAAAAGACTTTCGCGGGCGATCGAGGCGGGCAAGGTCGATCTTGTCACATTCACATCGGCTTCGGCGGTAAAAGCGTATGTCGATGCAGTCGGCGACGAGCTCGCGCTCCGCGTTCCGGCTGCTTCAATCGGCCCGCAGACATCGGAGGCATTGCGCGAGGCGGGCATCGAGCTCAAACACGAAGCGGAAGAGTCGACAATCGACGGCCTCGTCGCAGCGGTAGTTCGTGGCGCCTAAATCGAAGAGGGACCCACAAGTTATCCGCATCGGAACCCGTGCTTCCGAGCTTGCTCTTCGGCAGGCGCGCCTCGTGGAAGGCGCACTGCTCGCACGTGGAATCAGATCAGAGCTGGTCACGTTCAAAACGACGGGCGACAAGAATCTCGACCAGCCGTTGACGGAGATTGGCGCCAAGGGCCTGTTCACCCGCGAGATCGAGGTCGCGCTCTCGAAAAACAAGATCGATTGCGCCGTTCATTCGCTCAAGGATCTGCCGACTGAGTCTCCCGACGGTCTCGAGATAGTCGCTCGGCTTGAGCGCGAAGATCCGCGCGACGTACTGGTGGTGAATCGCCTCACCGGCGCGGAGAATCTCGACGATTTGCCGGCAGGGTCGAGAGTAGGTACATCGAGTCTGCGACGCCGGGCACAGCTCATGGCGAAGAGGCCCGATCTCGAGGTCGTCGAGCTGCGCGGCAACGTCCCCACTCGCCTGAGCAAGGTCGAGACGGGGAGAGTCCACGCAGCCATCCTCGCGGCGGCGGGATTGATTCGGCTTGAGGTGCAACAGAGAATCACGATGTTCTTCGAGCCGCCCGAGTGGCTTCCCGCGCCGGGACAGGGAGCTATAGCAGTCCAGCTGAGAAGCGACGACGATCGGATGAGAGACCTGCTCTCACCGCTCGATCACGAGCCCACCTCGATCGCGACGCGCGCGGAGCGGGCGTTTCTCGCCGCCCTCGAAGGGGGATGTCAGGTCCCGATCGGGGCGCTTGTGAGTGACGCCGGAGGACGGCCTACATTATATGGTATGCTGGCTGACATAAGCGGGAGACACATAGTGCGTGGATCGCGCGCGCTGGATTCTCACTCCCCAGAGTCCACCGGCGAGGCGCTCGCCGCCGAAATTCGTTCACGAGGCGGATCGAGTATCCTGGTGGAGCTCCGTCAACTATCCAAACTTCCCGCACCGCAACCAGAGTAAGAGTGTCGAGCTTTCCGCAATATCGCCCGCGCCGGCTGCGGCGCACCGTTGCACTTCGCAACCTCGTTCGCGAGACGCATCTGGCGGCCGCGCAGCTCGTGCTGCCTGTCTTCGTTCGCGACGGGAAGAAGTTGCGCCGTCCGGTCGGATCGATGCCTGGTGTGAATCAGACTTCGGTGGACGAGATGCTGCGCGATGCCGAAGCGGCCGCCAAAGCCGGCGTTGGCGGGATCATCCTGTTCGGAGTTCCCGAGAAAAAAGACGCGACTGGCTCATCGGCCTGGGACGACAAGGGAGCGGTTCAGAATGCCGTGCGCGCTCTGAAGAAAGAGATCCCCGATCTGGTCGTGATCACGGACGTGTGCATGTGCGAGTACACCGACCACGGCCATTGCGGGATCCTCAAGGATGGAGATGTCGACAACGACGCGACTCTCGGGCTGTTGTCGCGCGCCGCGCTGTCGCATGCGCGCGCCGGTGCGGACATCGTGGCGCCGAGCGACATGATGGACGGGAGAGTGCAGGCGATCAGATCCGCGCTCGACGACAAAGGCTATTCGGGTGTTTCGATCCTGAGCTACGCGGCGAAGTATGCGTCGGCCTACTACGGACCTTTCCGCGAAGCGGCCGAATCCGCGCCGCAATCGGGCGACCGTCGCGGCTACCAGATGGATCCGGGGAATGCGGAGGAGGCCATGCGGGAGGTGCTGTCCGATATCCAGGAGGGAGCGGACGCAGTGATGGTGAAGCCGGCGGGGCCCTATCTCGATATCGTCTCACGTGTCAAGGCGGAGACAGGCTACCCGGTCGCGGCGTACCAGGTGAGCGGCGAATACGCGATGATCTGCGCCGCCGCCGACCGCGGCTGGATCGAAAAGGACCGTGTGATGATGGAATCGCTGCTCGGCATCCGCCGGGCCGGAGCAGACTTCATCGTCACCTATTTTGCTACGGAAGCCGCCCGACAGCTCTGACGGGACGGGCTCGTAATAATTGTTGTTGACCAGACGGCGAAGCGTGGTATAATTAGACGATTGGCTAATTAACTAACTATTATGAATAACGATGTCTTCCGTGCCCTTTCCGATCCAAGCAGGCGCGAGATTCTGGAGCTTCTGCGCTCCGGACCTCGCACCTCGGGGGAGATCGCCGAAAAGTTCAGCACCAGCTGGGCTACCATCTCGCGTCACCTGAGCGTGCTCAAAGACGCTGAGCTCATTCTGGCCGAGCGGAACGGACAGCACGTCGTGTACGAGCTGAACACGACAGTGTTTCAGGATGTCGTCGAACATCTCATCAAGTGGCTTCGCCCGCGGAGATCAAATGCGTAAATGGATTCCGTTGCTCATCGTCGTCGCCGCATTCATTGCTTCGGCAGTCGTGTTCCCGAGACTGCCGGAGACCATGCCGACCCATTTTGACATGTCCGGACAGCCGAACGGGTGGAGCAGCCGCTTCTTTGGAGCTTGGGTGATGCCGCTCTTCCTACTCTGCATGTGGGGGCTCGTCCGAGTTCTGCCCGCGATCGATCCACGCGGAGCGAATTACGCCAAGTTCGGAGGCGCGTTTGAAGGCATCATCGTCTCGATAATGCTCTTCACGCTCGGCCTCCACATCATCGTCCTGCGCGCGGCGCTCGGTTATCCGGTCAACATGCAGCGCACGCTTCCGATCGGAGTCGGGATCCTCTTCATCGTCATCGGGAACCTGCTCCCGCGCGCTCGACCGAACTGGTTCATCGGGCTCAGAACGCCGTGGACGCTATCGAGCGACCGGGTCTGGGAAAAGACACATCGCTTCGGAGGCCGGGTTTTTGTCGC
>DASZZU010000228.1:0-1851 GCA_035544855.1 Gemmatimonadaceae bacterium
GAGGCTATTCCGGTATCTCGAGGATGGGAAATGGCAGGATGTGGATTCGGGGGACGTCAACGATTACATCGAGCGCATCGCCCAGTTCCCGTACACGGCGAAAGATTTCAGAACCTGGGGCGGAACCCTGCGCGCGGCGACGGTCCTGGCCGAGCTGGGGAAGGGAAAGAGCCAGAACGAGCGGAAGAAGAATGTCGTGACGGCGGTGCGTCTCGTGGCCTCCGAGCTGGGCAACACCCCTACTATATGTAGGAAGTCCTACGTGCATCCGGTGATCGTGATGCGGTATCTGCGGAGCGGGACGACGATTACGCTGCCGAATCGCACGAGCTCATCGGACAACGGGATCCGGCATGCGCCGGAGGAGAGCGCGTTGATCGAGTTTCTCGACGAGTATTTTCCTGAGCGCCGAAAAGAGCCGAGGACGGAATGAAGCACGTCCTCGCTATCGACCAGGGTACCACGGGCACGACCGCGCTGGTGATCGCCGCTGACGGTAAGGTCGCCGGCCGTGGTTACCAGGAGATCACGCAACACTTTCCGCAGCCAGGCTGGGTCGAGCACGATGCCGACGAGATTATCGAGCGCACTCTAGTCGCGGCACGCGAAGCGATCTCGTCGAGTGGCGTCACGCCTGATGTCATCGGCATCGCCAATCAGCGCGAGACGGTGGTCGTGTGGCATCGCGATACCGGCAAGCCTCTGGCGCGCGCAATCGTCTGGCAGGATCGACGCACCACCGAGCGGTGCGCGGAGCTGAGAAATCGTACGAGCATGATCGCTGAGCGCACCGGACTTCGCCCGGATCCCTATTTCTCGGCGACCAAGCTCGAGTGGCTCCTCAAAAGGCCGGAGATCGCGTTCGTCGCGCGAAATGGAAGACTGCTCGCGGGCACCATCGACACCTGGCTGATATGGAAGCTCACCGGCGGACGCGTCCACGCGACCGATCCCACGAATGCGTCACGCACTCTTCTCTTCGACATCGAGCGGCTGCGGTGGAGCAAGGAGCTGTGCGATCTCTTTCACGTACCCATCGAGATTCTTCCCGAAGTTCGGCCGTCAGCGGGGGATTTCGGGAAAACGGTCACCGCTTTCTTCGGCAAGTCGCTGCCGATTACCGGAGTCGCTGGAGATCAGCAGGCCGCGCTGTTCGGGCAGGGCTGCTGCGGAGCGGGAACCGCGAAGAATACGTACGGTACCGGTGCGTTTCTTCTGCTCAACACGGGAAAGACAATTCCCAAGCCAAGCGAGGGACTGCTGGCGACGGTCGCCTGCGATGAGAAGGGCGGCGTAGCCTACGCGCTGGAAGCGTCGATCTTCGTCGCCGGCGCGGCAATCCAGTGGCTGCGCGACGGACTGGGAATTCTGTACAACCCATCCGAGAGCGAGCGTCTGGCGCGCGCCCTCGACTCGAACGACGGCGTTTACTTCGTCCCGGCGCTCGTCGGACTTGGCGCTCCCAACTGGGAGCCGAGAGCGCGCGGAACTATCGTAGGTCTGACGAGAGGAACGGGCAGAGCGCACTTCGCCAGGGCGGCGCTCGAGGCGATGGCGTACGGAACGGCGGAGATGCTCACGGTGATGGCCAAACGTGGCAAGGTGAGCTTCGAGTCGCTGCGCGTAGATGGTGGCGCGTCGGCCAACAATTGGCTGCTCCAGTTTCAGTCGGACATACTCGGAATTCCCGTCGAGAGACCCGACATGATCGAGACCACAGCGCTCGGCGCGGCTGGTCTGGCTGGAATCGCCGGTGGAGTATGGGCCGACGCCGCGGAGTTCATCGGCACCAGACAGTACGCCCGGTTCACGCCGGCGATGCCGAGAGAATCAGCCGCCGCCCTGCTGGGT